>JAUSJX010000047.1 GCA_030647435.1 Candidatus Rokuibacteriota bacterium | reverse complement strand
GCCGCACCTCCATCCCGGAAATGCTTATCTATCCCACGAACGTCCGACCTTATACCCCCGCCGAGAGCGGACTCACTTCGTGAGAACCGTCGCCCAAGGCCTCTCGTGTTAGGGCACAAGACTGTTCAGGATCGTCTGTCGGCCGGAGCGGCAGATCGTGCGGATGCGCGGCCGTGAGCTGGTGCATATCATAGATCTCACCGCTTGCCGTGCGACGGCCATGGTAGGGCTCGCCATACCAGGATGCCTGACCTGTCTGGACCTCGTCCTCCATCAGCAATGGCGGCGGAGCGGGAACGCTCCCGCGCGGCGTTGTACAACCGGCAACCACGACCATCAACGCGCATGCCGCGACCCACGGGAGTGCCGCGGCCGCTGCCTTCCGGGCGGGGACCGCGCGCCATCCCGCCCGGGCTGATCGATCCGGCGATCGAGGAATCACGCCGATCATCGGGCGCCGCGCCCAGTTGCGGATCACGCTCGGCGTGATGTCCCGATCGCGGCTGAGCTCGGCGACCGTCTTCTCGCCCGTCAGGATGCGCTGGACCGTCGTCCGCTTGAACTCCGCGCTAAAGACCCGCCGCCCATCTGCCTTCCGTGGATGATTGCCCATGGCCGCTCCGGCCGCATCTTACGTCCCCACGGTGCGCAGTCCAAACGGGGTGCACTCCAGATGGGCGTCAGTCGACTCGGAATGGCTATCGGGAGGTAGGGCGGCCAGGACGAGGGGGCGGAGGCGTCCGCGAAGCTGACGCCGCGCGGTGAAAGTCGCTGCTGTCGGAGTCGGTCTTTCCGCCTACCTGCGTCCCGCAGACACTGCACGTGTAGTCGTACTTGTTGCCGCTCGGCAGGACGAGGAGGAGCTTCTTCCGCACGGGCGTCGCCCGCTTGCAGCGGGGGCAGAAGAGGCTCGACGCCTCCAACTCGCCAAAGCTGTCTACCATGCCCTCATTCTAGACCAGGGAGGCGTCGGGAGTGCGTGGTGCGCGTCGTCGAGCCAGATGGGTGCCCGCAGACCTTCTTCTTCATCGTAGACCGGAGTGTATCCGACTCCTGACACTTGAAGTGCGCCTCGCCTCGCCCTAGCCTTCGGCCAGTGCCCACGTCGCCCCGCGCCCCTGAAGGTCCATCAGGCGGGCACGACGAAGCGCCAGGCGTCGCCATGGCGCAGGATCCGACCCGCGGTCGGATGGTTGAAGTGGGTGCCGAGCACGGCGATCGGCCCGTCCGCATAGCGCTCGCAGAACGCGCGCCGCGTCTTCCGCGCCTGCTCCACATCGGAGTCAAAATGGCTACCCCAGCTGGGCTCGGCGACCTGGACGGGGTGATGCATGAGGTCGCCTGTGATGACGGCCTCGCCGTCTCCCGAAGAGAGCCGCACGCTGACGTGGCCGGGCGTGTGTCCCGGCGTAGGCTCGAGCCACAGCTCGTCGGACACTCGGTGGTCCACCTCCACCAGCATGGCGAGGCCCGCGTCCAGGACCGGTTGCACGCTGTCCGCCATGATCCGGCGGGTATTGGGCTCCCGCTCGCTCGACCAGTGCCCCCACTCGGTCCGCGCGAAGAGGTGCCGCGCGCGCGGGAAGGTCGGCACCCAGCGGCCATTGTCCAGCCGGGTGTTCCAGCCCACGTGGTCCACGTGCAGATGCGTGCAGATCACGAGGTCCACGGACTCGGGGGGAACACCGACGGCGCGGAGATCCTCGAGGAAATTCGTCCGCATCATGTGGAAGGGCGCCTGGCCGCCGCGGTCCTTGTCGTTCCCCACGCAGGTGTCCACCAGGGCGGTGAGGCCGGGCGCCCGGACCACGAAGGCGTGGATGCTCTGGAGCAGGCGGCCCCGGTCGTCGAGGAAGTGCGGGGCCAGCCACTCGCGGTGTCGCTCCAGCGCCTCCGGCGTGGCGTCGGGCAGCAGCCAGGTGGGCCGGGTGGGGCCCGCGCGCTCGACGACGGCGGAGACGCGGAGGCGGCCGAGGGTGAGGTCGTCCATGGCGCCTCGATTATCCGCGCCAGCGCGCGCGGCGCAAGCCCGATCGTTGACAGCCCGCGCCCAAACGTAGCCAACATCCTTGAACCCGGGTAACCCTCTGGAGCTTTGCCGGCTTTCGTGCTGAAGTGGACCGTCAGAGGTAAGCATGGCTGCCCCATCGCTGAAGCCAGCCGAAACGATCCTCGTGGTCGATGACGACCCGGAGGTACTCTCGCTGGCCGTGGACATCTTGCGAATGGCTGGCTACACGGTCTTTGGCACGGGAGACCCGCGCCATGTGCTCCGGCTCGCCCGCACCCACGCCGAGCCCCTCCATTTACTCCTCACGGACGTGGTGATGCCCCTCATGAGCGGGCTGCAACTGGCGGCGGAAGTCCGGGCCATCCGCCCAGAGGTCAAGATCCTCCTGATGTCCGCGTACCGCACCAAGGAGATCGAGGACTATCGGACTCGGCTGGCCCCTGGGGAGCCCTTTCTGGACAAGCCGTTCACGGTTCCCGCGCTGGAGCGGGCGGTCCGGGCGGCGCTGGACTACCCCGCGCCCGTACCGAGACCCCGCGCCCAGTGACCACACCCGTCTGGCTTGGATAAACGGGCACATAGGTACCGGGTACAAGGCGATTCTCACGGGTTCGCCGAGTATGACCAAGGGGAAATAAGACAACCTGACGGCTCAACTCGCTCACTCCCCCTTCGGCCCACGCGGGATCATCCGCTTACTTGGCGATCAATCCATTTCTTGGCAGCCTGAAGAGCGACGGCCTGGGCTTCCTGTTCAGACGGAACGCGCTTGTGGAACGGCACGCCGACACGACTCTCGGGATCATCCCGGCCGACGCGCGAGGAGCAGGATGTGCTCCCCCTCCTGAACCGGCTCTTCTCGCTGATTGAACAGCGTCACGGCGAAGGTGACGATCCCGCGATCGCGCTTCTCGACTTCGCGCTTAGCCTGGACGACGACGCGCGCATGGACCGTGTCGCCCACCAGGACGGGCGCCAGGAACTTCCAGCGGAGCTCGAGGAACGCCAGCGCGGTGCCGGCAACGAGCCCCAGACGGTCAAGCAGGCCCAGGTACATGTCGTGGATCAACGGACCGTGCGGGACGCGCGTCCCGAATGGGCTCGTGCGCGCGAACTCCTCGTCCACGTGGAGGGGATTGAAATCGCCCGTGAGCCCCGAGAAGGCCAGCACGTCGCCCTCGGTCACGGTCCGGCCACCCGTCCAGAACTCCTGGCCGACCATCAGCTCGTCCCAGAACTTCCCGCCGTACGCTTTCGGCATCGGGGGACGTATTATATGCGGGGTGAAGGCCGAAAATAAGGTCCTCGGGCTCGCCTGCCTGCTGACGCTCAGCCACTACACGGGCGCCTATAGGCGGGTCCCAGTCCTGCCGCTCTACGCTCTCGAGCCGGCCCTGCTGACGCAACCGACCGTCGCCGAGGCCGCGGGGGTGGGAGCGCCTCACGGCGAGGTGGGCGAGGAGGTGGCGGCCTATGTCACGCTCCGGTCGGGCGCAACGGCGCTCTGTGCCACTGCAGACCCCAGCGGGGAAGACCCTCGGGCAAGGCGGGCCATGACTGAGAACGAGTTTTATGTTAGCTACGCTTGAGTGCGCTTTCTCTTGCCGTAGGGCTGTACTAGCTGGACTGCTCCGAGTGCGGCTACAGCTGGGAGACCAAGCTGAGCAGAAATAAGAGCCACAGCCTCAGCTGTCCCGGGTGTGGTCACAAGGGGGTTTTCTCGACCTAACTCCGAACACGAGCCGCCGCGGGGACTGTACTCAGTGGTCCTCGCGGCGGTGGCCTCCCAGTAGTTCTCGGACAAAACTCGGACACGCCAGAGATCGTCGACTCTGCCGACCTCATGCAATCACGCTGCAGGTCGACTTCGCCGTAGTCGCTACGTGTTCACATTCGACCCGGTCGACTTCGACCAGAACTCACGTAGGCGGGTAGCTCCGCTACCCAGAACACGCGCTGCTGTTGGAGGGTGCGTCCACGAAAGAGTCCCAGATCCTTGGCGCTCATGAAGAACCCTCCTCCCGGCACCTGCTGGATGTACCCGACAACGACCGCCGAGAGCAGGTGCGCCGAGGAGACGTGGGCGTAGCGCAGGGTCATCTTGAAGTCCGAGTGCCCGAGGATGTCTTAGATTCCACGCAGAGCGCCAGCGGCGGTGACAGACTTCTTCAGGTAGACACGAAAGCGCTCTCTGGGTGTACCCTCGCCGGGAGAATCGTCGAGAGGCCCTACGAGATCGAGAATCTCGGCTGGCGTCATTTCAGAATCACACCTCTGAGAGTTGCCCCACTACGCCAAGTCTTGCTCGAGGGTGCGCTCGAGAAAGCCGCGCACCAGCCGGTCGATGATGGCGTAGCAGAGCTCTTCCTTGCTCTTGAAGTGGTAGTAGAAGTTGCCCTTGCCCACGCCGCTCTCGCGAAGGACATTGTCGAGCGAGATGCTGTAATCCTGGAATGTCGCCCGCGACACCAGACACACGCTGCTGTTCTTCTTCGCTATGCTGTTCGAACGCTACTAGCGCTCGAACCCGCCGACGTCAGACCGACCGGATCATCGTCAACAGCATCTTGAACCGCGTGCGCGCATTGACCGCGTGCGGCTGATTGGCCGGCAATGGTGATTTCGGCGTCACCTTCCAGGACGTGCGCCACCGCGTCGAACGGCGCCGTGTGCTCGCTCAATGCCTGGCCTTCGTCGAACGCGAACAACGTGATCGTTCCGCCGGGGCGCTTGAGGAGCGTGCGGCTGACCACCGCTCCCTCCTGGTAGCCGGCCGGCCCCAGCGGCGGGACGGGTGCGGCAGCGGGCATTTCAGATGGGGTCGCCATGATGTCCTCTCAAGGCCATCGACCGGCCCGTGTTGAACATGAACAGCAGCAGCGCGGCCGCGCTGAGCAAGCCGCCCCAGGCCCGCCACCGTCCCAGACTGTCGATCAGATCTCCGACGACCCTCAGGATCAACGAGACGTGCAGGACGCCGACGTGGAGATAGAACGCCGGGCGGTACTCGACCGGGAGGCCGAGGACGGCGGGGAAAATGACCGGCGCGTGCGCGAACACCATCGAGATCACGAACCCGAGGAACACGGCATGGAGCATCGCGTCGTACAGCAAGCCCGGCATCGCGACACCGGTGCCGGCTGCGATGGCCCCGCCCACACCCAGCCAGGCGTAGCCGCCGAGCAGGCAGATTGCCATGAACCGCGTAACGCCGCGCTGACGGACCGTCCGCCGCGCGACGTCGTGCCGCGCCAGCCACCACGTCAGCGCGATGAGTCCCACGCCCAGTGCGCGGACGCCTGGCTCCGGCCACCACGTCGCCGCGGCGACGCCGCCCAGGACCGTTACCATCGCAAGGACAAACGCCCAGCGGACGGCACGTGTCGGCCGCAACACCCGATTCAGCTCGAGCCGCTCGCCCGCGATCGTCAGCACCAGGAACGCCAGCCACCAGAACACGACGCGAAAAATCGGCGCGCCGCCGAGCCACTGCACGTTGCCGGCCGTCCAGGCCAGCGCGCCAATCGTCATCGTCGCGACGAAGAGCGACGCGTGCCGTCGCCACACGACCACGAAGATCGCGACCATGACGAGACTGCCGGCCGTGATCATGATCGGCCCGAATGAGCCGATGGGATCGAGATCCAGCATCAGAGCGCCCGCCGCGACGAGCACCGGCGCGGCATAGCCCCATCGGGAGCCGAGGCCGACCGCCCGCTCGAGGCTGATGAGTGTGCCGAGAAACCCGCAGACCATCAGCGGCCCGTGCGCGATCAACATGTCCTGCGATGGCAGCGGCAGATTCCACCCAAGCCGCACCAGGCCGAGCCACATCCCGTACGCCATCGACAGCAGCCCGACGAACAACATCGGAACCCGCCGCGCTGCCAGCCGCATCAGGGCTCGCCCTCGTCGAGCTGCCGTCTGGCCTCGTCCGACATCATGTCGGGATCCCACGGGGGCTCCCACTCGAGGTTGATGTCGACGTCCACCACGTCCGGGACGTGCTGCCGGATCGCCGACGTGACGAGATCCTTCAGGTAATCCGCCAGCGGGCACGTGGGGCTCGTCATCGTCATCGCGATGCGGGCGCGCCCACCCTCCACCTGGATTCGATACACGAGCCCGAGGTCGACGACGTTGACGCCGATCTCGGGGTCGACGACGTGGAGCAGCGCCTCGCGGATGTCAGTGTCGGTCGCCATGTGCATCCATCATGCCTCAGGATCTTTTCCCCGCGTGCTATGTTTCGAGCATGGACCCTCTCGCAGGCTCGCAGTGGAGCGCTTCCGGTACCGTGGCGGGATTCGCGAAGTCGGCTCCGAACGCCGTCCTGATGAAGTTCGCGGAAGAGGAACTGCGGCGCTCCGGGAGCGCGCGCGCGCTCGACCTCGGCTGCGGTGCGGGGCGTAACGCCGTCCCGCTCGCGCGCCTCGGCTGGGAGGTCGTCGGCATCGACCTATCGTGGCCCATGCTCTGCGCCGCCGCCACGCGCACGCGGGAGGATCGACTCGACGACCGCCTTCATCTGGTCCTCGCGCCGATGGAGAGTATTCCCGCGAGGGACCGCAGCTTCGACCTCGTGATCGCTCACGGCATCTGGAACCTCGCGCGTTCCGCAGTGCAGTTCCGGCGGGCGCTCGGCGAGACGGCCCGTGTGGCCAAGCCAGGGGCGGGACTGTTCGTGTTCACCTTCTCGCGGAACACCTTCCCGCCGCAGACGGAGGGCGTGGTCGGCGAACCCTTCGTGTTCACCCAGTTCTCCGGCGAGCCGCAGTGCTTCCTCACTGAGGCTCAGCTCGCCGCCGAGTTAGGTTGTGTCGGCTTCGCACCGGATCCCGGCGTTCCCTTCCGCGAGTACAATCGGCCCCAGCCGGGGGCACTCTCCAGCGGGACGATGCCGGTGATCTACGAAGCGGCCTTCCGCCATGAGGGCTGACCCCCCCCCTGGTGCCGGAAATCCGGCAGCGCGCCCCATCACCCCCAGACCAATGGCAAGCTCGAGCGCTTCCACGAAACGCTTAAGGCGCGGCTCAATCTGCTGGTCTACACGAGCCCCGAGGTCCTCCCGGCGGCCCAAAAGAGCCGGACCCTGGCCGGGCGTGTTCGCTACAATCGGGCCGCAGCCATGCAGGGCACCCGGGGCGAGCTGACTGGCGACCTATCGGTTCCGCGCAGCCTCACTAAGTCCCAAAGGCGCTGACGACGGACGGCTCCGGGGCCGGCGGCTCGACGACGCTGGGGTGTTTCAGGGGGTCTCGGATGCCCGCTGCACGGGCCGCGTGATGCGAACTGACGCTAATGTTTCCTATGGGCGGCTCCGCCTGCCGATCATCAGCCCGCGAGGCGGGGGAGGGGACGCGAAGCTCGCGTGATGGAGGCGATCCGCGCGTGCGCGCCGTGAGAGGGCCCGGGCTTGCCGGGGGACGCCGAATGCGATATCAGCGTGAGGCGGCGTTCCGGAATCCGACGTGAGAGGAGAGCTGATTATGGCCCGCTATCTGAAGATCGCCGCAGCCCAGATGGGCCCGAACCAGGAGGGCGCGAGCCGCGACGAGATCGTCGAGCGCATGCTCGCCCTGCTTGCCGATGCCGTTCACCAAGGCGTCGAGTTGATCGCGTATCCGGAGATGGCGCTGACCACCTACTTCCCGAAGCGCATCCGGAAAGACTTCGACCAGTTCTTCGAGACGGAGGTTCCTCCCAAGGTCCTCGAGCCCCTGCTCCGGCGCGCGGCCGAGGCCCGCGTGGCGGTCCACGTGGGCTTCTGCGAGAAGGCGGACGGGAAGTACTTCAACACCGCCCTCCTCACCGACCGCGATGGCCGGCTCCGCGGCACGTTCCGGAAGATCCACCTGCCCGGCACGAAGGCGGCGGACGGTTTCGCGCAGGTGTACGAGCCCTACTACTTCGAGCACGGCGACACCGGCTACAAGGTCTTCGAGGCGTGCGGCGCGAAGGTCGGTATCGCGATCTGCCAGGACCGGCGCTATCCCGAGAGTTACCGGTGCCTGGCCCTCCAGGGCGCCGAGGTCATCCTGATCGGCTACAACACCCCGCTCTCGGCGCTGGCGCTCGACCTCAACGAGCTCTGCCTGCGCTCCGGCGCTTACGCGAACGCGTGCTTCGTGGTGGGCATCGCCAAGGCCGGCGTGGAGGACGGCGTCGAGCTGATCGGCGGCAGCTGCATCGTGAACCCGCTCGGCCAGGTGATGGCCAAGGCGACGACGACCGGCGACGAGCTCGTGATCGCCCGCCTGGACCTCGACCAGATGGCGCCCGTCCGCAAGCGGTGGAACTTCCTCGGCCGGCGGCAGCCCCAGCACTACGCGGCCGTGCTCACGCCCGTAACCGAGAAGGAGCCGCATCGATGACGGCCGGCGTGGACCTGATCGTCCGTGGCGGGCAGGTCGTCACCGCCTCCGACGTCGTGGAGACGGCGGTGGCGATCAAGGGAGACCGGATCGTCGCTCTCGGTTCCGAGACGCTCCTGCCGCCCGCCGATCGGGTCATCGACGCCTCCGGCAAGTACGTCCTGCCCGGGCTCATCGACTGCCACCTCCACATCGGGCCGGAGTACGACGACTGGAAGACGGCGCCGCTCGCCGCCGCCCGCACGGGGCTTACGACGCTCGTGCCCTTCGTCGTGTGCGACGAGGGTGAGACGCTGCCGAGGGCGCTGGTCCGGCTGCGCGAGGAGGCGCAGGCCCTCTCCGTGCTCGACTTCGGCTTCCACTTCATCCTGAACCACGAGCCGGCGATCCTGGACGGCATCCCCGAAGCCGTGCGGCTCGGGGTGACATCGTTCAAGCTGTTCATGACGTACAAGAAGCGCGGCAAGCGCATGGTCTCCGACGAGTTCATCGCGAAAACGATGGAGCGCCTGAGCCCTCTCGGCGGCCTCTGCCAGCTCCACTGCGAGAACGGCGACATCCTCTGCTACCTGGAGGACAAGGCGATCGCCGAGGGCCGCACGGCCCCGACGGACTTTCCCGCGACGTGCCCGGACTGGACGGAGGAGGAGGCGATCAACCGCGCGATCCTCATCGGGCGGTTGACCGATTGCCCCGTCTATGTCGTCCACCTGTCGACCAAGGTCGGGCTCGAGCGCATCGTGCGGGCCCAGGGCGAGGGGCAGCGGGTGTGGGCGGAGACCTGCCCGCAATATCTCCTCCTCACGGACACGGAGATGGAGCGCTTGGGGCCCTTCGCGAAGATCGGTCCGCCGCTCAGGCCCTCCGGCGGTCCCGACGGCGCCGCGCTCTGGGCGGGCTTGGAGCGGGGCTTCGTCTCGACGGTCGCCAGCGATCACTCCCCTCGCGTACCGGCCGCCAAGGAGCCTGGATGGAAGAACATCTTCGTTGACGCGAAGGGGAAGCCGATTCCTTTCGGCGCGCCGTCGCTCGAAACGCTGGTGGCGCTCGTCTACAGCGAGGGCGTGGCCAAGCGTCATCTCCCGATGACCTGGATGGCGCGCGTCCTGTCCGAGAACCCGGCCCGCATCTTCGGCCTCTATCCACGCAAGGGCGTGATCCGTGTGGGCGCGGACGCGGACCTCACGATCTGGGACCCCGAGCCGGCGTGGACGATCGAGCGCACGCAGCATCTCGGGATCGCGGGTTTCACGCCTTACGAGGGCTGGCCGGCGCGCGGCAGGCCGTGGATGACGCTCGTGCGGGGCCAGACGGTGCTCGGCCCCGACGGCGCCATCGAGCAGAAGCCGGGCTTCGGATGCTACCTGTCGCGGGGCGGGCCGCAGGCGCCCATCGCTGGAAGGGTCCGCTGATGGACTACCTAAGCCGCCTCGCTCGCTTCGTGGAGGCGACGCGGCTCCCGGCGCTGCCGGCGAGCGCGATCGCCGCCGGGAAGCACGTGCTGCTCGACACGCTAGGCGCCATCGTGGCAGGGAGCGCGCTCGACGAGAACCGACGTCTCGCCGGACTCGCCGCCGCGCGCGCGCCGCACGGCGAGTCCACGCTGCTCGGCCACGGCGAGAAGGCCGACGCCTACTGGGCGGCGCTGACCAACGCGACGGCGGGGGTTGCGCTCGAGGTGGACGAAGGGAACCGCCTGGGCGGCGGTCATCCCGCCATCCATGTGGTGCCGGGCGTTCTTGCCATGGCGGAAGAGCGGCGGCTCGGCGGGGGCCGGCTGCTCGAGGCGCTGATCGCGGGCTACGAGGTCGGCTCGCGCCTCGGCGGCGCTACCACCGTCCGGCCCAACGTGCACTCGCACGGCACGTGGGGGACGATCAGCACGGCGGCTGCCGTCGCCAAGCTCGAGGGCGCTCCGGCGACGACGGTGCGGGAGGTGATGAACCTCGCGGCGTCGATGAGCCCCGCGAACACGTGGACGCCCGCGCTCGAAGGGGCGACAATCCGCAACCTCTACCCCGGGCGCTCCGCCTTCCAGGGCATCCTGGCTGTCGACCTGCAGCGCGCCGGCTTCACCGGGCTCTCCGACGCGCCCTCCGACGTGTACGGCACGATCCTGGCCGAGCGCTTTGACGGCGCCCTCGTGGTCGAGGGGCTCGGCGGGCGACACCGCATCGAGCAGAATTATTTCAAGCTCCACGCCTGCTGCCGCTACAACCACTTCGCCCTCGACGCGGTGATGGCGCTCGCGCGCGACCATCGGCTCGCCTGGGACGAGGTGGCGAAGGTCCAGGTGACCACGATCCCGTTCGGCCTCCGCATGGCCGATCCCGCGCCGGCGAGCCGGCTCGCGGCGAAGTTCTCGATTCCGTGGGCGGTGGCGGCGGCGCTGGTCCTCGGCCGGGCGGACCTCGCCGCCTTCGAGCCCGCCGCCCTCGACGACGCCCGGATCCGCGCGCTCGCCCGGCGGGTCGAGGTCACGGCCGATGCCGAGATGTCGCCGGGGCGCACCGACCATCCCACCGCCCACGTGCGCATCACGCTCCGCGACGGGCGGGCGCTCACGGCCTCGACCACCGTGGTCCGTGGCGATGCGGTGGACCCGGTCCCGGAGTCGGAGGTCGTGGCGAAGTTCGCCGCGCTGACGGCACCCGTGCTCGGCGACGCCCAGGCCCGCCGGGTGGTGGAGGCGGTCCATGAGATCGAGACTCTCAAGGACGTGCGCGACCTCGGCGCGCTCCTGGTCCCCGCGCTCTGAAACCCTTTCCGCATCCAAGGAGGCTCTTCGTGATCAGACGACTCGCGTGCCTGCTGGTGTCGCTCCTGGCCGTCGCCACCCCCGTATTCGCCCCCGTATTCGCCCAAGACAAACTTCCACCGCTCAAGACCGGCGTCGACGGCACGTTCGCCCCGCACGCCATGCCCAAGCTGGGCGGCGGCGTCGAGGGCTTCCAGATCGACCTCTTCACCGAGGTCGCGCGCCGCATGAAGCGCGAGATCACGATCGACGCGGTGAGCTTCTCGACCCTGATTCCGGGCATGCAGTCCGGCCGCTACGACTTCATCGCCGCGCCGACGACGGTGACGAAGGAGCGGGCGGAGAACATGCTGTTCACCGCGGGGTACCTGTGGACCGCGTACCAGTTCGGCATCAAGAAGGGCTCGGCGCCGATCAAGGACTGGGCCGATCTCAAGGGCAAGTCGGTGGCCGTCAACAAGGGCACGCCCTACGAGACGCTGTCCAAGGCCAAGGGCGCCGAGCTCGGCTTCACGGTGCAGGCCTATGACACCCAGCCGGACGCCACGCAGGCGGTCCTCTCGGGCCGCGCCTATGCGACCCTCGGCGGCAACACCACCATCGTCTACGCCGCGTCGAAGAACCCGCAGTTCGTGGCCGACCTCGAGCTCAAGGAGACGCGCGCCCACTGGGCGGCGCCGGTGCCCAAGAACAACCCGAAGCTCCGCGCCGAGCTCCAGGATGCGCTCGACTGCATGAAAAAGGACGGCACGATCGCCAGGCTGTCCGAGAAGTGGTTCGGCCGCAAGCCGCCGCCGGACGGCCTCGAGGTGGTGATCACGCCGGGCTACGGCGTGCCGGGCATGCCGGGCTACGACCCGACGCCGCACGGGCTCAAGTGCAACTGACCTGAGCGAATGAACAAACCGATCGTCGACGCGCGCGGCATCCACAAGCATTTCGGCGCCCTTCACGTTCTGAAGGGCGTCGATCTCCGGGTGGCCGAACGCGAGCTGGTGTTCGTCATCGGGCCGTCGGGCTCGGGCAAGTCGACCCTGCTGCGCTGCCTCAACCGGCTGGAGGAGCCGTCCTCCGGCAGCGTCGTGGTGGACGGCATCGACATGCTCGACCCGCGGACCGACATCAACCATGCCCGCCAGCGCATCGGCATGGTGTTCCAGTCCTTCAACCTCTATCCGCACATGACGGCGCTCGGCAACGTGACGCTCGCGCTCCGCAAGGTCGCGGGCAAGTCGCGCGCCGGGGCCGAGGCGCTGGGCCAGGCCGCACTGGAGCGGGTCGGGCTCGCCGACCGCGCCGGCCACACGCCGGGCCAGCTCTCGGGCGGCCAGCAGCAGCGGGTTGCCATCGCGCGCTCAATCGCGCTCGAGCCCCGGGTCATGCTGTTCGACGAGCCGACCAGCGCGCTCGATCCGGAGCTGGTGGGCTCGGTGCTCGAGGTCATGCGCTCCTTGCGCGAAAGCGGCATGACCATGATCGTGGTCAGCCACGAGATGGGCTTTGCCCGCAACGCCGCCGACCGGGTCGTGTTCATGGACGAGGGCGCCATCGTGGAGCAGGGGCCGCCAGCCGCGATCTTCGAGAACCCGGCCCACGAGCGCACGCGCACCTTCATCGGCCAGATCCAGCGGCATTAAGAGGCTGCTGCCCCCGGGAACCAATCCCCCGAAACCAATCCAATGTCGAACTGGGACCGCTTCACCGATACGTTCTTCAACGCCAAGGTCATGCTCAAGTACCTGCCGGACATCCTGTCCGGCGTGGTGGTCACGATCGAGCTTGCCCTCCTCATCGTCGTCACGGGTATTGCCGCCGGCCTGGCACTGGCGCTGCTCAGAAGCCTCGCCATCCGGCCGCTCAACTGGCTGATCATCTTCATCGTCGACCTGTTCCGCTCGCTGCCGCCGCTGGTCGTCATCGTGCTGATCTATTTCGGCCTGCCAAGCGTCGACCTCTCGCCCTCGGGCTTCGTCTCGACCTGGCTGTCGCTCGCCTTCGTGCTGATGGCCTTCTCCGAGGAGATCTTCTGGGCCGGCATCACCTCGGTGGCCAAGGGCCAGTGGGAGGCCGCGCGCTCGACCGGCTTGTCGTTCGGCCAGACCCTGATGAACGTCGTGCTGCCGCAGGCCTTCCGGCTGACCATCCCGCCGCTCACCAACCGCACCATCGCCATCACCAAGGGCACCTCGCTCGGCACCGTCGTCGCCGTCACCGAGATCCTGGGGCAAGCGAGCTCGGCGATGTCCAACTCCTACAATCCCTCGCCGCTGATGATGGGCGCCGCGGCCTACATCGTGCTGTTCCTCCCCGTCGTGGTGGCGGCCCGCTGGGTCGAGACCAAGTTCGCCTGGAAGCGATGAGTCAGACGCGATGATCCAGACCTTCTTCAACCTGGAGATCATCGCCGCTTCCTGGCCGATCGTGCTGGCGGGCCTCCGGAACACCGTGTTGCTGTCGCTGCTCGTGGTGCCGCTCGGCCTGTTCGGCGGGCTGATCCTGGCGCTGCTGGCGAGTGTGAAGAATCCCGCGGTGCGCTGGCCGCTGATGGCCTGGGTCGATTTCTTCCGCGCCTTTCCGCCCTTGGTGCTGCTGATCCTGCTGTTCGCCGGACTGCCGTTCGCCGGGCTGGAGCTGGGCGGCTTCGCCTGTGTGGCAATCGCCTTCTTCCTCAACACCGGCGCCTACTACGGCGAGATCCTGAGGGCGGGAATCGATTCCGTGCCGGCCGGCCAGGTCGAGGCCGCGCGCTCCACCGGCCTCTCCCGCCTGCAGGCCATGGCCTACGTCGTGCTGCCCCAGGCGGTGCGCAACGTGCTGCCCGACCTGCTCTCCAACACGCTCGAGGTGGTGAAGCTCACCTCGCTCGGCAGCGTGGTGGCCGTGCCCGAACTCCTCTACCAGGCGCGTCAGGCGCAGAGCATCACCTACAACCCGACGCCCATCGTGGTGGCGGCGATCATCTACTTCCTGATGCTGTGGCCCGTGGTGCGGCTCTTGAGTCGGCTGGAGAACCGCGCACTCGCCGGACAGTAGTGGCCTCATCGGTTTAGGCAGAAAAAGAGCTGTCGTTAGATGTTGAACTGCGATGCACGGTGTTCCACGGCGGCGTGCGTGCGGCCCTTTTCACGCACGCAACGCACGACGCGGTGGGACACCCGTGTGTCATCCTACGCTGCCTCTTTCAGCTCTTGCGTTCCGAAGTACATCTCGTCCGGTGTTCGAGATGCGAGGCTCTGATGCGGCCGGTGTGCATTGTAGAAATCGAAGGAGCGCGCACGCGCGACGTTCACCTCCCGGGGAGTCTCGTAGGCGTGGAGGTAGATGCTCTCGTACTTCACGCTCCGCCACAGCCGCTCGACGAACACATTATCGATCCAGCGCCTTGGTGGGCGCGAGCAGGCAGTCGAACCGGCGGAGCACCGTCAGCGGGAGGATGACCTTGCGATACTCGTTCCGCTTGTAGGGGCCCCGGAGCAGGTTGCAGATGCTCCAGATGAAGTTGGCAAGCTGAGAGTGGGTTTCCGCCCTCATCGTTGATCGCTCCGGTTCGTGGCAAGCTGTGCCATTCGTTTACTCTAAACGGCGGGCCATGACTGAGAACGGGCTTTGCTCAGAAAATCGGCGTGTAAGTCCCCGATTTTCATGTGGCAGGGTGGGCCACTGGCCCATGTTCGTTTATGTCATCTTCGCTCTCCGCGCGTGGGATCCAGGCGGAACTGAGGGGGCCTCGTGCCGTTCGTAACCGGTCGGTTGCGAACAACCCGAGGCCAAGTTGGGCCAGGTACCAGGGACCCAGTTCGAAGTGTAGGGCCGGCCCTGCCGGGGGCTCTTCTCAGGAACCTCCCCTGGTCGAGAGAGTCCCGGAAGTGAGCAGAACTTTGGGGAGCACTCCACGGGCGACAGACGATCCTGAACAGTCTTGTGCCCTAACACGAGAGGCCTTGGGCGACGGTTCTCACGAAGTGAGTCCGCTCTCGGCGGGGGTATAAGGTCGGACGTTCGTGGGATAGATAAGCATTTCCGGGATGGAGGTGCGGC
>JAUSJX010000046.1 GCA_030647435.1 Candidatus Rokuibacteriota bacterium | reverse complement strand
GAGGAAGGCGTGCCATATCAGACATTGATCGCGAGCGTACTGCACAAGTTCGTTGCCCGCCGCCTCGTCGAGAGACCCGCGCGTCTAACTCCTCGCTCAACCCGGACGGCCCGCAAGCGGGCCGCCGGTTAGCGCTACGTTCGATTGGTCCTTGATGTTGGCTGAGGAGGCCGCGTGGCCTACTTCTTCGAATGGGATCCGGCGAAGGCCGACGCAAACGCCGGCAAGCACGGAGTGACCTTCGACGAGGCCTCCACGGTCTTCGGCGACCCGCTCGCACTTCTGATGCTCGATCCGGAGCACTCGGTCAACGAGCAGCGGCACCTGCTGCTCGGGATGTCGAGCCAACAGCGGCTGTGCGTGGTAGCCTTTGCAGAGCGCTCGCCGCGGACCCGTCTGATCTCCGCAAGGCGAGCGACCCCACAAGAGCGGAGGCGATATGAAGCGAAAGGGTAGCAGGCGCCGGGCGACGGCCGATCGCGATACGTTGCGGCCTGAGTACGACTTCTCTGGCGCGGTCCGCGGTGTGACCGCGACAAGGTACGCTCAGGGAGCAAATGTCGTTCTGATCGATCCCGAAGTCCTCGACGTCTTTCCCGACGGCCTGGCGGTAAACGAGGCACTACGAGCGCTCGCGCCGGTCATTCGGCGCCGACGGCAGGGCGGGACGCGGCGGCGAAGCGCCTGACTCTGGAATGCAGCCGGCGGTCCGCTGCGCGTCCCGCGGCTGATACCCGGCGCATGAGCCAAATCGGTGAACGGATAGAATGGTTGCCTGATACCCTTCCAGTTTGAATGGGATCCGCGGAATGCAGCGGCCAACCAGGCCCAGCACAAGGTCTCCTTCGACGAAGGCGTGACGGTGTTCGGCGTGCGTAGCCGACATAAACGCCATTCTCGGACCCTCGGGCCCATCGGCCTCGGCACTGCCCTCCCACAGCGAACTCCGTGCTAGGATACCGGCCGTCCCGAACCCTCTGTCACCGAAGGAGACGCCGTGGTTCTCCGAGAAGACAACCTGATCGAGAAGGTCACCGAGAACAAGCTCCCGCACTACGAGCCCTACGGTTGGCACCACTGGCCCGAGCATCCCTGGTTCGCCTACCAATTCCGCCGCGGCCTCGGCGAGACCCAGGAGGGCGGTGGCACCGCCAGCGAGTGCTTCCAGGCGGCCGCCCGGATGATCCCGGGCGACAAGGAAAGCTGGCACCGCGAGTGGATGGTCGTAGCCAACCGCAACTTCGACCGGGGCGTTGAGGAGGAGCGGCAGGGGCACCTCCGCACCGCCATGAACTGCTGGCTGCGCGCGGCCGACTACTACCGCCAGGCCGAGTTCTTCCTCGCCCCGGACGACCCGCGCCGGCTGGCCACGTTCACCAGGATGGAGCAGTCGAGCCACCATTTCCTCCGGCACCTGAACCCGCCCGGCGAGGTGCTCGAGATCCCGTACGAGGCGGGTACCACCCTGTACGCGTACTTCGTCCGCGCGCCCTTCGCCGTCGAGCGGCAGCCCTGCCTGATCTCCATGGGAGGGCTCGACTCCGTCAAGGACGAGATGTGGTTCATGCAGGCCCACGGGGCGCTCCAGCGGGGCATCTCCGTGCTGATGATCGACGGGCCGGGGCAGGGCGGGACCCTCCGCCGGCACAAGCTCGCCACGCGCCCGGACTACGAGGTGCCCATCGGCAGATGCATCGACTACCTCCTCACGCGGAAGGACGTGGATGCCTCCCGCCTCGCGGTCTGCGGGTCGAGCCTGGGCGGCTACTACGCGGCGCGCGCGGGCTCCATGGAGCCCCGGCTAGCCGCGGCCATCTCTCACGGTGCCGTCTGGAGCATCTACGAGCTCTGGAAGAACGCCGACGAGAGCCACGGCCTCGCCAGCCACATCAAGTGGGTCTTCGGCGTCAAGTCCATGAAGGACGCGATCGAACGCTTCACGGTGTTCACGCTCGAGGGGGTGCTCGAGCACATGCGCTGCCCGTACCTCATCGTCCACGGCGGCTACGACGTGCTGGGAATGTCACAGGCCACGCGGACGTACGAGTACGCGAAGAGCAAGGGCGTCAACGTGACGCTCCGCTTCGTCACGCCGGAGGAAACCGGCGCCGAGCACTGCCAGCACGACAACCCGACCATCGGGCAAGAGTTGATGGCCGACTGGCTGGCCGACGTGTTCGGAATCGACCAGCGCGAGCTCAGGAAGCAGGCCTTGAACCCGCTGCTCTGACCCGGCGATGGAGACCGAAGGAGAACCGAGATGATCATCCGCAAGAACCCGAACGGCGCGCTGATACTGATCGGGCAGACCGACCACTCACGCTTCGTGGGACAGCTGGCCGCCCACTGGGGCAACGGCGAGTTCGAGACGCCCAAGCCGTACGGCTCCGTCGTCCGCGCGGCGACGTTCCACGACTACGGCTGGCTCCGCTACGAGACGAGCCCGCTGATCAACCCCGAGAGCGGCGAGCCGTACCCGTTCCTCCAGGTGCCGATGACCCCGCAGCAGCTCGGCTCGTACCAGTGGTCGCTCGACTGGATGGCCGACATCGATTCGTACTCCGGGCTCGTCATCAGCATGCACCGGACGGGACTGTGGCAAGGCCGGTACGGGACCATCAAGTACCCGCCGGGACGCTACAACCTCGCCAAGCGGACCCCGGAAGTGCAGGCGCTGATCGCCCACAACGAGGCGTGGCAAGAGAAGCAGCGGGCCACGCTCGACGCCAAGGGTGTGTGGACCAACTATCGCCTCCTGCAGGTCTGGGATCTGCTCGGCCTTTACTTCTGCTGCCAGGAGCCGTACGAGGACTACATCGAGCCGGTGCCCGTCAGCTACGCCGGCGCGGACGACGAGGGTGTGCGTCTCACTTTGAAGCCAGTCGGCCCGGGCAAAATCGCGTTCGATCCGTATCCGTTCGACGTCCGCCCCTGCCGTGCCCAGCTCTCGTACAAGACCGTCCCACGCTCGAGCTACGAGGACGTCGAGTTGTTCCGCAAAGCGTGGTTCCAGGCGGACGTCGGTCTCTTCGAATTCGAGCTCGTGTAACCCCTTCGCGCGCGCTTCCACAGCCCGGGCATTCATAGTAGAATCCCGCGCCGTGTGGACTCTTTCGCCGTCGCCGTCCGTCCGCGCACAGCTCCGCCGACTCGGGAGCCGCGTGAAGGTCACCGCGGCCGGCATGGCCTGAACCCCAATGGAGTTCCTGGTCAACCAGACCTTCAACGGCGTCACCTACGGGGCGCTCCTCTTCCTGCTGGCCGGCGGGCTCTCGCTGATCTTCGGCATGATGCGCATCGTGAACATGACCCACGGCTCCTACTATCTCCTCGGCGGGTACGTGGCCCTGACCGTGATGTGGGGCGGGGGCCACTATCTGCTGGCGGTCGTCGTGGGGGCGCTCGTCATCGCACTCATCGGCATCGTGGAGTGGAACGCCTTCCTCAAGCGCCTCTCCGGGCAGGAGCTGGGACAGGTCCTCACCACCATGGGCTTCGCGCTCATCTTCCAGGACCTGGCGCTCGTCATCTGGGGAGGCGATCCGTACATCATCCCCATCCCGGCCATGCTGTCGGGCAGCGTGTCGACGGGGCCGTTCACCTTCCCGATCTATCGCATCTTCATAGCGGCGGTGGCCGCCTTCATCGCCGCGGTGCTCTGGCTCGTGCTCGAGCGCACGCGCATCGGGGCCATGATGCGGGCCACCGTGGACGACCCCGAGATGGCCCGCGGCGTCGGCATCAACGTGTTCCTGATCTCCATGGGCGTCTTCTCCATGGGCGCGAGCCTGGCCGCGCTGGCCGGGGTGGTGGCCGGCGGCTTCGTCGGCGTCTACCCGGGCGCCGACTTCGAGATCCTGCCCTATGCCTTCGTCGTGGACATCGTGGGCGGCATGGGGAGCCTCAAGGGCGCGCTGATCGGCAGCCTTATGGTCGGTCTCCTGGACAACTTCGGCAAGGCGCTGTTCCCGGAGCTGTCCTACTTCACCCTGTTCGCTCCCATGGCGGCCATCCTCGCCGTGCGCCCCACGGGCCTTTTCGGGCGGGCGTGATGGGTGCGAACTGATGACACCCGGCACGGAGCCCATGATCGGTGTGGTGGGGGGGGCGAGCGGAGGGGGGGCGAGCGGAGGGGGGGCGAGCGGAGGGGGGGCGAGGGCAGGAGCGGCGCCGCTCGCCCCCAGGACGATGGGGTATGCGCTGCTGATCCCCGGCCTCGTCCTGGCGGCCCTGCTGGTTGCGCCGCCCTTCCTGTCGGGGTTTCTGCTCTCGCTCCTGACCCAGGCGCTGATCTACGCCATCCTGGCCATGAGCCTCGACATCGTCCTCGGCTACACGGGGCTGGCTTCCCTGGGGCACGCCGCCTATCTCGGCCTTGGCGCCTACGCCGTCGCCATCCTGACCACGCGTCACGGCGCAGGCTTCTGGGTGACCCTGGTCGCCGGCATCCTCCTCGCGGCGGCGGCGGCCGCCGTCTTCGGCCTGGTGGCCCTGCGCGCCACGGGCGTCTACTTCCTCATGATCACGATGGCGCTCGGTATGGTGGCCTGGGGTCTCGCGCACCGCTGGGTCTCCTTGACCCAGGGCGACAACGGCATCTCCTCGGTCCCGCGCCCGACGGGCCTGCCCGTCTCGCTGGTGGGGGCGGTGCCCTACTACTACTTCGCGCTGATCGCCTTCGTGCTCGCCTTCTGGTTCCTCCGCACCGTGGTCCGCTCGCCCTTCGGGCGGACGCTGGTCGGGATCCGCGAGAGTGAGTCCCGCATGCGGACCCTGGGCTACCACGTGTGGCTGCACAAGTACCTGGGCTTTGTGATCGCGGGCGGCGTCGGCGGCTTCGCCGGCGTGTTCTGGGGCTACTACAACGGCTTCGTCAGCCCTTCAGACCTCGAGCTGGCCACCTCGGTGGAGATCCTCCTCATGGTGGCTTTGGGCGGCCGCGGCACCCTGGTGGGGCCCGCTATCGGCGCCGGCATCATCGTGCTGCTCAAGAACCTCGTGTCCGTGTACACCCACCGCTGGCTCTTGCTCTTGGGCGCCGTGTACATCGGGACCATCGTCTACGCTCCGGAAGGCATCGTGGGGGCCGTACGTCAGTGGAATGCATCCAAAAGGAGGAACCGCACATGAGCACACGAAGGATCGCCGCGTTCCTGATCGCCGTCGTGCTGATCAGCATGGGGGGCATAGCACCCGCCGAGGCCCAGAAGGGCCCCATCAAGATAGGTTTCCTCGCGCCGATGACAGGCGGCGCCGCCCAGATCGGCAAGGACATGGTCAACGGCCTGACGATGTGGCTGGAGGAGAACGGCAACCAGATCGCCGGCCGGAAGGTCGAGGTGATCGTCGAGGACACGCAGGGCCAGCCCAACATCGCGCTGACCAAGCTGCGGAAGCTCGTCGAGAGCGACAAGGTGCACGTGCTCGCCGGCGGGCTGTTCGCCCACGTGGGCTACGCGCTGGCGCCGAAGGTCGACGAGTACAAGATCCCGATGCTCTACCCCGTCATGGCGGCCGACGATCTCACGCAGCGGAAGCCCGCCAAGTGGGTCGTCCGGAACGGGTGGACCTCGAGCCAGCCTTCACACCCGTTCGGCGAGTGGGTCGTCAAAACCCTCGGCTACAAGCGGGTGGTGACCATCGGGATCGACTATGCCTTCGGCTGGGAGGTCGTCGGCGGATTCCAGAAGACCTTCGAGGACGCCGGCGGGCAGGTGATCCAGAAGCTCTGGGCGCCGCTCGGCACCACCGACTTCGCGCCCTATCTCTCGCAGATCCGCAAGGACGCCGACGCGGTCTTCGCCTTGATGGTCGCCGCGTCGTCCCTCAGGTTCCCCAAGCAGTACCAGGACGCCGGGCTCAAGGCCAAGCTGCCGCTCCTCGGCGGCGGCACAACCTTCGACGAGTTTGTTCTGCCGTCGCTCGGTGACGAGGCCATCGGGGGGATCAGCCCGCTCATCTACAGCGCGGCCATCGACACCCCGGCGAACAAGCGCTTCGTGAAGGAGTACCGTGCGAAGTTCGGCAAGGTCCCCTCCTATTACTCGGAGGTGTGCTACACCACGGGACGGTGGATCAACGAGGCGGCCAAGGCCATCGGCGGGAACGTCGAGGACCGCGAGAGGTTTCTGGCCGCGCTCGGCAAGGTGGAGATCCCTGACGCGCCGCGAGGGCCCGTCAAGCTGGACGCCTACGGAAACCCGATCCAGAACATCTACATCCGGAAGGTCGAGAAGAAGGACGGCGAGCTGTGGAACACGGTGATCCACACCTACCCAGCCGTCTCGCAGTTCTGGAAGTACAAGCCGGACGAGTTCCTCAAGCAGCCCGTGTACGACCGGAACTACCCGCCGTGCAAGTACTGTTAGCCCGCCGGGAGCCGGCATGAGCGATGCCTCGTCCACGGCGTTGAGCCTCACCGGGCTCGTGAAGGACTTCGGGGGGCTCCGCGCGGTGGACGGCGTGTCGCTCGCAGTGCAGCCGGGTGAGCGCCGCGCGATCATCGGCCCCAACGGGGCCGGCAAGACGACCCTGTTCAGCCTCATCAGCGGCGAGCAGCGCCCGAGCGAGGGGACGATCACGCTCTTCGGGCGCGACGTGACGCGGCTGCCGCCCCACCGGCGGGCGGGGCTCGGCCTGGCCCGCACCTATCAGATCACCAACCTGTTCCCGCGTCTGTCCGCGCTCGACAACTGCCTGCTCGCCGTCCTGGCGCTGCTGCCGGTCAAGCTCCACCTGCACCGGGCGGTTACGCGCTACCCTCATCTCTTCGCGCGCGCGACCGCCGTGCTGGAATCGGTGGGCCTCGGCGCCAAGCCCGACGAGACCGTGAGGAACCTCTCGCACGGCGAGCAGCGCCAGCTCGAGATCGGGCTGGCCCTGGCCGGCGCGGCGCGCCTCATCCTGCTGGACGAGCCCACCGCGGGCCTGTCCCCCGCCGAGAGCCACCTGATGACCGAGCTGCTCAAGCGCCTCGACCCCGCCATCACGCTCCTCATCATCGAGCACGACATGGACGTGGCCTTCGCGCTCGCCGACCGGATCACCGTGCTCCAATACGGCCGGGTCGTGGCCGACGGCCCGTCGCAGGCCGTGAAGGCCGATCCGATGGTCCAGGAGATCTACCTCGGAGCGATCGAGGTGTGATGCTCGAGGTGCGTGACATCCACACCTACTATGGCGACAGCTACGTGCTGCAGGGGATGTCGCTCCGGGTGGAGCGGGGTCAGGTGGTGGGCATCGTCGGGCGCAACGGCATGGGCAAGACCACCCTGATCCGCTCCATCGTGGGCTTCACGCCGCCGCGGCGCGGACAGGTGCTCTTCAAGGGCCACGATATCACCGGCTGGCCCTCCAACCGGTCGGTGGCGCTCGGCCTGGGTCTGGTCCCCCAGGGCCGCCGCGTCTTCCCCTCGCTCACGGTGCTCGAGAACCTGCTGGTGGCCGCGCGCGGGCCGGCGCACAGTGTCGGCGGCCCCTGGACCGTGGACCGGGTGATGGACCTCTTCCCGAGGCTCCGCGAGCGCGCGGGCACCCGAGCGGGCAAGCTCTCGGGTGGCGAGCAGCAGATGCTGGCGATCGCGCGGGCGCTCATGACCAACCCGGAGCTGCTCCTGATGGATGAGCCCACCGAGGGCCTGGCGCCGCTCCTCGTGCGCGAGGTGGGCCGCGTGATCGAGCGCCTCAAGGCCTCGGGGCTGTCCATCCTCCTGGTCGAGCAGAACCTGCCGCTGGCCATCCGGCTGGCCGACCACGTGCACGTGGTCTCGCGGGGGCGCATCGTGCACTCGGGCCCGGCCCCGGAGCTGTGGGCCAACGCGGACGTCAAGTCCCGCTACCTCGGAGTCTGAGCGGGCGTGAGGGGAGACGCATCGTGAAATTCGGCACCTTCTACTTCTTCCAGGCTACGCCGGGGCAGCGTCACGCCGACATCATCCGCGGAGAGCTCGATCAGGTCGAGTGGACTGAGGAGCTGGGCTTCGACGAGATCTGGCTCACGGAGCACCATTTCATCGAGTACGGGCTCTCGGTCGATCCGGCGGCGCTCGCCTCCGCGGCCGCCTCGCGCACGCGGCGGATCCGCATCGGCCTAGCCGCCGCCATCCTGCCCTTCCATCACCCGCTGCGGCTCGCGGAGCAGATGGCGCTGGTGGACATCATCTCGAACGGCCGGCTCGACGTCGGTGTCGGGCGCGGCAACCGCCCCGCCGAGTTCCGCGGCTACCGCGTGCCGCAGGAGGAGAGCCGTGAGCGCTTCGACGAGGCCGTGGAGATCATGCAGCGCGCGTGGACCGAGGACCGCTTCAGCTACGACGGGCGCTTCTTCAAGGTGCCCGAGGTGTCCGTCATCCCCAAGCCCGTCCAGCGCCCGCACCCGCCGCTCTACCAGGTGTGCGTGACGAAGGACGGCATCGAGAACACGGCGCTCCGCGGCTGGCCCATGCTCAACTCCGTCCTCTTCGGCCCCGTCAGCCAGCTCGTGACCAACCGCGACACCTATGTCGAGACCTTGAAAAAATCGGGGCGCAGCCCGGAGGAGATCACGAGCCTCCTCTCCCGCTGGGGCGTCTCGCGCCAGATCTACGTTGCGGAGACCGACGCGAAGGCGTTTGCCGAGGCCAAGGACGCCGAGCTCTGGTACCAGGAGTCCTTCAAGAAGTTCGTCGTCCCCGACCGCATCGAGGACACGCATCCGTCGCTCCAGCCCGGCTTCCGCGCCATGGCGGAGCGCCTCTCGAAGGTCACGTGGGAAGGGCTCGTCGCCGAGACGCTCGCCTTCGGCTCGCCTGACACGGTCGCGCGGCACATCGAGGAGATGCGCCAGTTGGGCGTCGGGCAGGTGATGTGCTGGATGAACTTCGGCGGCCTCTCCCAGGAGCGAGTGCGCCGCTCCATGGAGCTCTTCGCGCGCGAGGTCATGCCGCGCTTCCGCCAATAAAACCCCTCTCCCCCACCGGGGGAGAGGGCCGAAGTTCGAGCCGAGACGCTCGTTTCGAGCGGTGAGGCGAGGGCTGAGAGAGTGAGGGGGTTCGCGATGAAGACCAACTACCGCCTCGAAGGCCCTTCCGGCGCGCCCGTCGTCACGCTGACCCACCCGCTGGGCGCCACGCTCGCCCTCTGGGACGACCACGTGGCGGCCCTCACGAAGCGCTTCCGCGTCCTGCGTTACGACGTGCGCGGCCACGGCGGCTCCGAGAATCCGCCGGGCCCCTACACCCTCGAGCAGATGGCGGGCGATCTCTTCGATCTCCTGGATTTCCTCGGCATAGAGGAGACGCACTTCGTGGGCGTCTCCATGGGCGGGCTCATCGGCATGACCGCGGCGCTCACGCGTCCGTCGAGGATCCAGAGCCTCGTGCTCTGCGACACCACTGCCTGCTACGGCCCCGCCGTGCGCCCGATGTGGGATGACCGCATCCGCGTGGCAGAGAGCGATGGCATGACCGCGGCCCTCGTCGACCGCACCATGGCGATCTGGTTTACCGAGGCGTTCCGCGCCCGACACCCGGACGTGGTCGAGCGCATCGCCACTATGCTGCGCAAGAGCGACCCGCGCGGCTACGCCGCCGCCATCCGCGCCATCGGCTTCGTGGACCTGACGGACCGCATCGGCGCCATCCGCTGCCCGGCGCTGGTCGTGGTCGGCGAGCAGGACCCCGGCACCCCGCCCGCCATGGCCCGCGTCATCCTCGAGCGCATCGCGGGCTCGGAGCTGCTCATTCTCCAAGGCGCCATGCACTGCGCCGTCGTCGAAGACTCCGAGCGCTTCCTCCACGCCCTCCTGGAATTTCTCGCGGCACGCCCGTAGCAGGGGAGCCGGCGGCTCTAACTTTGCCTAAAGGTGACCGGCCGCCCGTGGCACCTATTGGCAAGGGGGACGGCATGGACCTGGAGCAGCTGATCGGCCGGGCCAAGCAGGGCGACCTGGACGCGTTCGCGGAAGTAACCCGACGCTTCCAGCACATGGCCTTCGGCTATGCGCTGTCCATCGTGCGGGACCTCCAGCAGGCGGAAGACGTCGTCCAGGAAGCCTTCGTTGCCGCCTGGTTCGGGGCTCCTCACTCTCGCCGATCCGGCTGCGTTTCCCGGCTGGTTCCGGGGGATTGTCCGCCACCAGGCCTACCGGCTCGTGAGGCAGAGAGAGATCGAGGCCCTTCCCCTGGCCGCCGCCGAGGCTCTGGCCGCCGAGGAGTCGCGGCCGGGTGACCGGCTCGAGCAAGGGCAGCAGATCGTCGCCGTCCTGGGCGCCATCGCCCGCCTGCCGGCGCCCCTGCGCGAGATCGTGACGCTCTTCTACGTGCACGATTGCACCCAGCAGGACATCGCGACGTTCCTCGGCCTGCCCCTGACGACGGTGAACAACCGGCTGCATGCAGCGAGGACGCGGCTCAAACGGAGGACGCTGACCATGGTCAAGGACACGCTGGAAGCGCATCGGCTCCCCGACGGCTTCGCCGCTCGCATCGGCCGGATCGTGCGGGCCCGGGAGGGGGTCGTCGAGGTTCTCTTCGATCCGACCAGGTTGCCGGACCCCCTCACGGAGCTCACCGTGAGCGACGAGGGCCGGCGACGGGCCGTCGCGGTGCAGGTGGTCCAGCTGCTGGAGAACGGCGTCGTTCGCTGTATTCCCATGTCGCCGATCGAAGGGCTCTCACCCGGCATGACCGTGCTGAGCTCCGGCCGACGCGCCGAGGCGCCGGTCAGTCGAGAGGCGCTGGACGGAGCGGTTCGCCTCCTGCCCGGAGCGGCCCTGGAACCAGGCGGCCCGCCAGAGCTGCTCGAGACAGGGATCAAGGTCATCGACGTGATGTGTCCGCTGGCACGTGGCGGCACGGTGGTCATCGCGGGCGAGTACGCCGCCGGCACGATGGTCGTGACCGAAGAGGTGTGCCGGCGCGTCCACAGCAAGCCCGGCGGGGTCTCGATGTTCACCTTTATCCCGCCGGGACCCGGCCTTTCGTTCCAGGAAGTCTGGGCGAAGGAAGGGTTCACCGGAGGCACGGCCGGAACCGTTCAGACCTTCTACTTCATTGGGGAGGAGGAGTGGACGACCGAGCGCCTCTCGGCTCTGCCCGCGGTCGATGCCGTGATTCGACTCTCTCGAGAGCTGGCGCGACAGGGCATATACCCCACGGTTGACGCGATCATCTCGCGGTCCCGCCTGCTGGATCAAAAGCTTGTCGACCACGATCACGCGGAGGTCGCCGCCCAGGTCCGAGAGGCGTTGACGGCCTGCACCGCGGGGTCTACTGGGCCCGCCGCGCTCTCCGAGGCGGCGGATCCTTCCACTCGAAGGGCTCGCAAGCTTCTGCGCTTTTTCTCTCAACCATTCTTCGTCGCCGAGCCTTACACGAAGCAGCCCGGTCTGTACGTCTCTCGCGAGGACGCCCTCCGCGGGTGCCGGGCGATTCTGAGCGGGGAGTGTGATGCAGTGCCGGAGCAGGCTTTCTACTTCACCGGGACGCTGGAAGACGTGATGCGCAAGGCGCGCGGTGCCTGAACAGGAGAGGAAAGAATAGGGGTCAGGTCTTGAATTCCGACATTCCCGTCGGCAGATGCGGCGGCCGCCCGCGGTGAAAACGTCGAGCTGACGTCGAGCCGCTATCTGTGTCGAGGGCGCTGCTTTCCTTGGCTCTTGGGGGATGGTTTCGCGCGTCTGCGGCTAGACGTCGCGGAACGTGGAGGTTTCCGCCGTCCCGCTCCCTGCGTCTCGAGCGCCGTCACCACCACCGCGAGATCTTCCGCGCCGTGGCCTGCCGCCTGGGCGGCGGCATAGAGGCGCTCGGCCAGGTCGGTGAAGGGGAGCGGCGCACCGACGGCGGCCGCAGCCTCCTGCATCAGGTGAAGGTCTTTCATGAAGAGGTCGAGCTTCATCTGGGCGGGGAACTCGTTGCGGACGACCAGGGGGCCACGGACCTTCAGCATGGCGGAGGCCGCGGCGCTCGAGTTGAGCACCTCGAGCGCGAGATCGAGATCCAGGCCGGCCCTGCGCGCGAGGGTCAGGGCCTCGGCGGCCGCCGCGCTGTGGAGCGCCACCAGGAGATTGGCGACGAGCTTGAGAGTCATGGCCTGGCCCACGCGGCCGACGTGGACGACGCGCGGCAGGGCGGATTCGAGCACGGGGCGCCAGCGATCGTAGAGGGCGCGCTCCCCTCCCACGAAGAAGCTGCCGTCGCCGCGCTCGATCATGGAGGTCGTGCCGCTGACGGGGCAGTCGAGGAAGCCCAGGCCCTTGCCCGTGACCTCCCGCGCCAGCCGCTCGGTGAGCGCCGGGGAGATCGTGCTCATCTGGATGACCGTGAGGCCCGGCCGCGCGCCGGCCAGGATGCCGCCGCGCCCGAGCACCGCGGTCTCGGCTGCCGCGAGCGAGGGCAGGAGGGTGCAGACGGCTTCGGCTGATTGAGCGACGGCGGCGGCCGAGGGTGCTGCCTTGCCGCCCATGGCGGTGAGGGCTGCGACGCGGGCGGGCAGGATATCGAAGCCGACGACGGCATGGCCCGCCTTGACGAAGCGCGAGGCGATGGCGGAGCCGAGGAGGCCGATGCCGACGATGCCGACGGTGGTCATGGAGTCACCGCCCCCTCACCCTGCCCTCTCCCCCGGAGCGACTGTCTTGTTTGTCAAGCGGATTCTGGTTGCCATGGGCGTTGGTCTCGCAGCATCGCGTTCAGGATGGTGAGGAGCTTGCGCATCGCGGCGGTGAGGGCAACTTTTTTCGGCCGGCCGGCCGCGGTCAAGCGCTGATAGACATGGGCGATCGCCGGGTTGAAGCGGACCGCGGTGAGAGTGGCCATATACAGCACGCTGCGCACCGCAGGGCGGCCCCCAGCGATCATGCGGCGGCCACGCCAGTGGCCGCTCTCTCGGTTGAACGGAGCGACACCGACCAGGGCGGCGATCTTGCGGCGATCCAGGTGGCCCAGCTCCGGGAGGTCGGCGATCAGCGTGTACGCCGTGATATCGCCAACGCCAGGCACGGAGTGGAGCAGGTTGTCCCGCTCCCGCCAGATCGGGCTGGAACGGATGCGGGTGGCGAGGTCGACCTCGATCTCGGCCAGAGCCTTGGTCAGCCAGCGGATGTGCGTGGCGATACAGCGTTGCAGCCGCAGGTCGCGCGCCTGGTGGTGGCGGTTGCGCTCGGCCCCGAGCATGTCCACCAGTTGCCGGCGGCGGGTGACGAGGTCGCCCAAGGCCTGCGCCTCCGGGGTGGGCAGGGGCCGGACCTCGGGCTGCACGGCTTCGGCGAACCGGGCCATGAGGCGGGCATCGAGCGCGTCGGTCTTGGCGAGCTGGCCCGTGGCGCGGGCGTAATCGCGGATCTGCCGCGGATTGACCACGGCCACCGGCACCCCCGCGCTGGCCAGCACCGCGGCCACGGGGATCTCATAGCCCCCGGTCGCCTCGAGCACCACCAGGCGCGGCCCGAGGGGTTGCAGCCGAGCGACGAGCCCCGCGAGTCCCGCGTCATCGCGACTGAGCTGGAACCGCTCGTCGGTCGGATGAACATGGACATCCACTTGGTCCTTGGCGATATCGATCCCCACAAAGGTGCGTTCCATGACCCGTCCTTGTCTATGCGGGCTTCGGTGGCCCTGGCGACTGTTCGGGTTCACGGCACGTGAAGCGGCGGACGGGGCCCCAAGCTCCGGGACGGTCTCGGTCGACCGAGGGGGAAACGGGCTCCCGCCCACCTTCACCCGGCCAGTCTTCTTGGCCGGTGTCTGCATGATACAAGGGGGAGAGGGGCAGGGTGAGGGGGCGCATAGGACGCGGAACACGCGTTCGTGAATAGAGCAGGTTAATACGGCCATGGGCCACACGATCATCGAGACGCGCGAGCTGACGAAGGACTACCACCTGGGGGGCCAAGCCGTCCACGCGCTCCGCCACGTCTCGGTCAAGATCCACGCGGGCGAGTTCGTGGCCGTCATGGGCCCGTCCGGCTCGGGCAAGTCCACCTTCATGAATCTCCTCGGGTGTCTCGACAAAGCCACGAGCGGGCGCTACGTGCTCGACGGCGTGGATGTCTCCGAGCTAAGTGACGACGCCCTTGCCGGCATCCGCAACGGGAAGATCGGCTTCGTCTTCCAGACCTTCAACCTGCTGCCGCGCACGAGCGCGCTCGAGAACGTCGAGCTGCCCCTGCTCTACTCACGCGTCCCTGCCGCCGAGGGACGGGCGCGGGCCGAAGCAAAGCTCAACGCGGTCGGCCTGGCCCAGCGCGCCGACCACCACCCCTCCCAGCTGTCGGGCGGCCAGCAGCAGCGGGTCGCCATCGCCCGGGCGCTGATCAACGACCCGGTCCTGATCCTGGCCGACGAGCCCACGGGCAATCTCGACACGCGCACGAGCATCGAAGTCATGGCCTTGCTCCAGGACCTGAACCGGCAGGGCATCACGGTCGTGGTCGTGACGCACGAGGCGGACATCTCTCAGTTCGCCTCGCGCGTGCTGGTGTTCCGCGACGGCCGCTTGACCAGGGACGAAGCGGTCGCGATGCCCAAGGAGGCGCGGCGGCTGCTGGCGGCGCTGCCGCCCGAGGAGGACGACGCGTGAACGTGCTCGCCAGCTCCCGCATCGCCGTCCGCGCGCTGCGCGTGAACAAGCTCCGCAGCACGCTGACCATGCTCGGCATCATCATCGGCGTCGGCGCCGTGATCGCCATGGTCGCCATCGGCACGGGCGCGCAGGCGCGCGTGGCCGAGCAGCTCCAGGCTCTCGGCGCGAACATGATCTTCGTGTTCCCCGGCACCACGACCTCCGGGGGCCTGCGCTTCGGCCACGGCAGCTCGATCACGCTGACCGAAGACGACGCCTGGGCCATCCCGCGCGACGTACAGGGGGTGCAGGTCGCCGCGCCGAGCGTGCGCGGCGCGGGCCAGCTCGTCTGGGGCAACCTCAACTGGTCCACCATCATCCAGGGGGTGACGCCTGAGTATTTCGAGGCCCGCGACTGGCCCACGTCGTCGGGACGCGTCTTCGGACAGGAGGACCTGGACGCCGCCGCCAAGGTCGCCATCCTCGGGCAGACCGTGGCCGAGAGCCTCTTCGGTGACACGGATCCGATCGGACAGACCATCCGCGTCAAGAAGCTCTTGTGCACGGTGGTCGGCGTCCTCGAGCGCAAGGGCCAGAACACCTGGGGGCAGGACCAGGACGACGTGATCATGATCCCCCTGACGACCGCCAAGCGGAAGGTGCTCGGCGTCACCCAGGCCAATGCCCGCACGATCGGCGCCATCTCCATCAAGGTGCGCGACAACGAGGACCTCAAGGAAGTCCAGCAGGAGATCCGCGAGGTGATGCGCCAGCGGCACCGCCTCCAGCCCGGCCAGGAGGACGACTTCGGCATCCGGAGCGCGGCCGAGATGGTCCAGACAAAGGACGAGCAGGCGCAGCTCATGACCAAGCTCCTGATGTCCATCGCCTCCGTCTCGCTGCTGGTCGGCGGCATCGGCATCATGAACATCATGCTCGTCTCGGTGACCGAGCGGACGCGGGAGATCGGGCTCCGCATGGCGGTGGGCGCGCGGGGGCGCGACATCCTGACCCAGTTCCTCGTCGAGGCGCTGACCGTCGCCCTGATCGGGGGGAGCATCGGCGTCGTGGCGGGGCTCGCCGCCTCGTACACGCTGGCCTACTTCGGCGACTGGCGCACGGTGATCAGCCCGCCGGCCATCCTCCTGGCCTTCGGGTTCTCCGGGCTCATCGGCATCTTCTTCGGCTTCTACCCTGCCCGAAAGGCCGCGGGGCTCAATCCGATCGACGCCCTGAGATACGAATGACCAGGCGCCTCCTGGCGGTCGTCCTCCTGGCGGCGCTCTGTGCGGCGCCCGCCTTCGCGCAGACCTACACGTTCACGCCTCAGTCCTCGAAGGACCTGACCCTTACCTACCAGACCCAGCGAGAGGGCGGCTCGCGCGTGCTGATCCTGGGTGAAGTGCGCAACGGCGCCGCCCAGCCGTGCGAGCGCGTCGTCGTCAAGGCCGAGGGGCTCGACGAGAACGGCCGCGTCGTCAGCCGGGGCCGGGCTTATGTGACGGGCACCATCAGGGGGAGGGCGTCGGCGCCCTTCGAGATCAGGCTGTCGTCGGCGGGGTCGGAGCGGCGCTACCGCGTGGAGATCGAGACCTTCGAGTTCGCGACCCGCTTCGAGGGCCAGTAGCGGTCCCCCGGCCCGCTCGGCCGGGTGAACGCCACGAACCCGCCCGGGACGACCCAGGCCGTGACATTCTCAAGGGCGCGCGCCATGCCCGAGCCGACGTGACCGTGGGCGAGAGCGGCTGGTTCATCCCGCGTGGGAGGGTACCGGCCGTGGACTGCGGGCTGACGACCTCCGCGTGAAGCTTCGGCGACACGCCTGGGTCTGTGCCAAGGTTGCCGTCAGGGTCACGAACCCATGGCTCCTTGCCCTTTCGCCTCTCCCAGTTTTTGCGCATCGACCGACAATTTTAGGTGGAAGGAATCCCCCCCACCCAGTAAGTACACGATTTCACAGCGTGGGAAAAGTGGCCTCTTCATTGCTCCTTGTAAAGAAGAGAGACACCCCCTATGCCCACGAGCCAATCCCCTGCACCGGTCCCAGATTCTCAGCCGCACATCCTGGTGGTCGACGATGATCCCTTGGTCACCCAGCTCATCGTGGACACGCTGACGAGGGAGGGATATCGGGTGGACAGCGCGCCGAACGGCGTGGCGGCGCTGGAGAAGATCCAGCACCAGCACTACGATCTCATCCTGAGCGACCTCCACATGCCGCAGCTGAACGGCGTCGGCCTCTATCTGGCGCTGACGCAGCAATCGGACCGCCTGTCCGAGAGGATCATTTTCCTCACGGGAAGCGCGGCTGCGTCCGACCTGCATCGTTTTCTGAAGGAAACGGGACTGCCCGTCCTGCGGAAGCCCTTTGCCCTCGTCGAGCTGCTGCGGCTGGTTCGCCAGGTACTGGAGTCCCGCTGACCACTTCGCGGACGTGGCGAGCGCGCGGCGTTGCGACGCGTCAAGGGATCTCCCCTGCCGGGCTGACGGGAAGTTACACCCAGAACCAACTGAATTTCAACCTGGTCGGGAGCTTCTAGCCCGGATTATGCGTGAAGACATGCGCCACCCTCACCCCGACCCTCTCCCTCTCCGAGGGAGAGGGAGCCGTGTCGATCCCCTCGCCCCCGGAGCGGGCGGCCTCCGACGCCGCCTCAGCGAGAAAATCGTCGGCGATGCTCGACGATGGCGCCGTACGGCAGCACGCGTAGCAGTTCCTCGACGGTCGTGGTGCCCGCCACCAGCCGCTCGTGGGCATCCTGAGCCATGCTGCACGTAGTGCGCTGTGCGCTCTCGCATACTTCGTCGAAGGGTGCCTGCCTGGTGATGAGCCCCGCGTCTTGCTCGTCGGGCATCCAGAGATCGGCGACCATCATCCGGCCTTTGTAGCCGCTGAAGCCGCAGTCGGCACACCCCACCCCTCGGAAGAGCTTCACGTGGG
>JAUSJX010000045.1 GCA_030647435.1 Candidatus Rokuibacteriota bacterium | reverse complement strand
CCGCGCCACCGAGGGCAAGGTCGCTTCTCCGCCGCTCGTGCCCCGGACCCGCGGCCGCGGCACCTGCACCCGCCGGCCGCCGAACGTCAACTCCGTCGCCGTCGTGCCCCAGTGGTGATGCGTGCGCGCCGCCTGCTGCCGCCCCTTGGGCCCGGCCAAGGCCACGGCCTCCTCGCGAAACAGCTCGTCCAGCGCTGCCAGCCCCTGCGCGTGGACCCACGCCAGCAGGTGGTGGCGCGTGCTCGTCATCCCGGCGAGCATCGGCTCCACCAGGTAGGCCAGTGCCGGGCCGGCCTCATTCTCCCCTTGCGTTCGCTCGGCTCTCGCTGTTCTCTTCGTCATTGGCGGCTCCTTTGGTCCCGGCGTTGGGGACCTTGTCTTGGTCGACGCGATTCTCACGCCAACCAGGGGGCCGCCGCTACTCAGTTCTCAAGTTCAACACCGGCCGGGACATCCCCTCCGGTGAACACCACCTCCGATTAATGGGGCGACGGAACTCAACATCGGCGTGCGTTTCTGCTAGAGTGAGGTGTTAACGAAAGGGAGCAACGGGGATGATTCATGGATAGCGAAAAGCATCGTGTCGTGAATGCGGGTTTGCGTTTGCCGGAGCTGGGGGCGCGCGAGATAGCGGCGCTTCGGAAAACCCAAGCCCTCAGTGAGCTACAGCTAAAGACGCTGATTGAGCAGGCATTCAGCGCGCGGCCGGTGGTTGGGGACTTGGACGCGCGGTTCTTTATGCCAGAGATAGCAGAAGCCGCCCGGCGGCAGATAGCGGAGTTCGAGCATCTCGCAGGCTCAAGAGGGCTGGAGCTCAGGACATTGTTGGAGCAGGCATTCAGCGCACGGCAGGCGCTGGAAGGTTTTAATGCGCGTTTCCATCTGCCGGAGGTAACGGACACTGCCCGGCTGATTGCGGAGTTTCAGAAGAGCCCGGGGGCAGAAGAACTAAAGAAGTTCGGTGAGCAGGCAATCGGTTTGAAGCTGGCGATCGAGGGCATGCGTACGCCCTGGCTTGATATTCAGGAACAGATGCGTTCGATGGCGGGTTTTGCGGAGTTGCAGGGGATTGGTCATGCTCTGGGCAGGCTGCCTGCTTTCGACAAGGATCTGGCGGCTGCCTTGCGGATCGACCTGGGGGACTGGCGGGCCCGTATTACGTGGCCGGCGGAGATATTTACGGATGCGGCGGCGCGGTCAGCGTTCTACGCAGGGCGCGGCTTCGATCGGGCGCTGACGGACTTCCCGGCCCCTGCTTTCCAGGAGAGCCTGCGCATTGCGCGGCTGCGGCACAAGCCGCCGCCGCTGGATCGTCGGTACGGAGCGCCGGTGCCGCGCGCTGAGGGTGATGAGGAGGACAGTTTCGGGCGCAACAATAGGGCGCACGACTGGCTGCAGCGCCTCGAAACGCAGCTGCGCCGGTTCATCGACGAACAAATGACACAGGCATTTGGGGCCGACTGGCCTAGGCGGCGCCTGCCAAACGGCATGTACGAGGCGTGGCAGGTGAAAAAGCGGAAAGGGGACCAGGTCAGCGGCAGAGAATGGCCTTTGATTGTCTACGCTGACTTCACCGATTACGAGGCGGTGATCTGCAGGCGTGACAACTGGCGTGAGGTCTTTGCGCCGTTCTTCGGTCGGCCGGAGAGCGTGAGGGAGTCTTTGCAAAGGCTGTATCCGGGCCGTTTGGCCGCGTCGCATTCGCGCCCGATCACGCAGGACGATGAGTTGTTTATATACGTGGAGATAAAACGTCTGGGGAAGGTGATTATTGTAAAGGGACGGTGAGCAAGGGACGCCGGCCCGTCGAGCCGGACCGGCGCCCTGGCTGTGGTTATGCGCGGCGCAGGAGCGCGGGCAGCCAGCCCGTGCCGGCGATCTCGCGTTCGGCCACGGATGCGAGATCGGCCCTCTTGAGCTTTTCCCAGGCGGGCGCGGGCGGTTTCGGGCATGCCCCGACCGGCTGTGGCAGCGGCTCCTGGGGCTCCTGGGGCGGCCGGCGTCCGAGTAGGGAGATTATGTCACAGGGACGGGGCCCACGAGGGGGCGACCGCTGGCAGAGGGGTTCATGTTCCGTCGCCGGCCGTAGGTCGCGAGCATCGTCGACGCCGAGGGACTGGCGATGTCGCACGAGCTTGAAGCGTTCCGTCGAGGTGAAGGGCTCGAGGTTCGAGCACCAATCACACCAGGACCCACCAACGCCATCTTCCCCCGGGACCCTACCCGGAAGGTTCACCCCGCCGGTGCGGCCTGCGGCCAGCCGGCACGCGGGCGAGTGGGTGCGCTCGCGCCCGTTGCTCACGGCCTTTCCCCTTGGGTTGGCGCCGATCGAGTGGTCTCCCCTCGTCGTCGGCCGCTCCCGGCGTGTTCTTGGCGAGTTCAGCCGCCGGGCTTCGCTCCACCTCCAGCATGGCCTGGGCGTTCGCCTCGAGCGCCCGGCGCACGGGCTCCAGGTCGAGCCGGGCGTAGACGGCGGTGGCGGACGGCTGGGAGTGGTTGAGCACCCGGCCGATCATCGGCAACCCGTACCCGCTCGCGGCCAGCCAGCTGCCGAGGGTCCGGCGCAGATCGTGAATGCGGACGTCCTTCGTGTTCGCGCGCTCCCGGATGCGCTGCCAGGCCTTCTTGGGCTCTTCGAGATGGCCGGAGCGTGCCGTCGGAGAGGGGAACACCCACTCGGACTGGCCGCGGCTCGGCAGCGACTCGAGGATCTCGACGGCTGGGGTCGGCAGAGGCAGGAGGTGTGGACGTCCCGCCTTGGTCGTCGGTAGTCGCCAGGACCGCGCCGGGAAGTCCAGCTCCGGCCACCGTGCGCGAAGGAGCTCCTGCCTCCGAGGCCCCAGCAGCAGGGCCAGGCGGAAATACGCGCGCCACCGCCAGTCCGGCTCTTGATCGATGGCGACCAGGGCTCGGCTGAGCTCGTCGGGATTCAAGAAGCGATCGCGCTTTTCTTCGTGGAACGCCCGGATGCCCGTGGCGGGGTTGTCGCCGGAGACGAGTCCCCAGGTGCGCGCGAGGTTGAACATCGTGCGGAGCAGGGCCAGCCCTCGGTTGGCGGCGTAGTGGCCGCTATCGCGCCCGACCCTGGCGTGCAGCTCTGCGATGTCCTGGCGCGTCAGGTCGGAGAGCCGGCGATGCCGCCATCTCGCCGGGATCAGCGCGGGCTCCTTTCCAGGGCGACCCAGCACGTCCCTCAACATCCGCTCGTCCTGCCTGGCCGACCGCTTGCGCGGGCGCGCGTGGCGTTCGAAGTAGAGTTCGGCCAGACCGCCGAACGTCAGCTCGCCGCGCTCGCGAGCTCGCGCCGCCGCAGGGTCCTCACCCCGAGCGACCGCGGCCGCCATAGCGAGGGCTTCGTCCCTCGCGACAGACAGGGAGAGCGCCGGGTGCGGCCCGAGCGTGATGCGCCGGACCCTCCCTTTCACGCGGCCCTCCCACACCCAGGCCTTGGCGCCCCCGCTCGTCACGCGCAGGGCAAGCCCCTGGGCACGGGCGTCTCGGAAGAAACGCTGCCCCGTGGCTGGGGTCGTGACGCGGTCAACGAACTGCTGAGTAAGTTTAGGCATAGCTAACGTCCATGTAGACGCTGTGTAGACAGTCGCGAGCGTACGACAGCGGGGGAGGGCGTAGCAAGTGGGAAGTCGAATCTCGTGAAAACGAGTATTTACACGGCCTTGCGTGGACGATCGTACACGGCAGGGGTCCCTGCCTTGAGACTCTTAATCAGCGGGTCGGAGGTTCGAGTCCTCCACGGCCCACCACTTCAATCAGTAGGTTAGCGGGCACCTCGACTGAGGTGCCCGCGGCCTGCTGACGTCACGCTGACAGCTCTGCCGTCCTTAAGCTCCTTCTCCAGCTTTCACGGAACAGCCCGATCAGGAGCGAATCTACAGTCGCGATACAGTGCGACAGTTCCCTCACTTCACAGCCGTCCCGAGCATCCCAGATCTACCCGTCTGATCCCTTGTAAAACGTCAGCGTGGCGTCTGGAGAACAACGCATGGCGAGTCGCTGTTCGGAACTTGGGCGTCCTCTACCTTCCTCACATCAGGACCAACGCCAGCTGGTGTCCGGGTATGGCACCGTATGTCACGGTGATGGGGCCCACGGACGGGGCGACCGCGCCGCCGGAGGGTGCTAATGTTGGCTGGCCTGTCTGCGTGTCGGACCGTGACAGAGCGTGAGGCTCTGTTCCGCCATTGGGATTTGAGGAATTGGTCATTTGTTCCGGAGAATTCATGAATCCCTTCGTGCATTGTCCGGATGAACCGATGAACCTGAGATGGTTCTCAGTCGCAGACAAACCAGAGGAGGGCGTAACCAGAGCGAAGGGGGATGTGTCAGAGTGGAGCAGCGATTCCTGGCAGCGTGGGGGGTGCCAGCGCGGAGGAATGGTCCGCCCGTCCGGATGCTGCCGGCGGACCTGAGAGGCAACTCGAACCTCGAAAGGAGGCAGTCATGATGCGAAAGGTTGGGTTGGTGCTGGCGGCCGTGCTCGCCGTGGCGCTGCTCGTGCCCGCGCCGGCGAAGGCGGCCTTCCCCGAGCGCGACATCACCCTGGTGGTGCCGTGGTCAGCGGGTGGTGGCACCGACACCCTGGCGCGCACGCTGGTGAAGAACGGCAAGAAGTACTTCGGGGTCAACATCAACGTCGTCAACCGCGTCGGCGGCACCGGCGTGGTGGGGATGGACTCGGTGGTCAAGGCCAAGCCGGACGGATACACGGTGGGGGTCATCACCTTCAACCTCAGCACCTACCGGCTGCTCGGCCAGTCCGAGCTGTCCTACCGGGACTTCGACCTCATCGCGCTGCTCAACCGGAGCCCGGCAGGTCTTTCGGTCAAGGCGGACTCTCAGTTCCGCAGCATGAAGGAACTCGTCGAGTACGCCAAGGCGAACCCCGGCGTGGTCACGATAGGGCATTCCGGGCCGGCCGGCGCCTGGCATCTCGCTGGCGCGGCCATCGCCCAGAAGTTCGGCCTGAAGTTCACCTTCGTCCCCTTTGACGGCGCAGCCCCGACCCGGACCGCCTTGGTGGGCGGCCACATCAGCATGTGCGCCAGCGGCATGGACGAGGTACTGCAGTTCTACCAGACGAAGCAGGTGAGGATCCTGGCGGCCGTCACGCCCACCCGCAACCCGTTCTTCCCGGACGTCCCGACCCTGGCCGAGGCCGGCTACCCCCTCGAAGGCTACATCTACGACTGGCGCGGCCTGGGCACGACGAAGGGCACGCCGCCCGAGGTCCTGAAGGTCCTGCGCGACGGGTTCCAGAAGGCGGCGGAGGACCCGGAGTACATCGCGCTGATGGACAAGGTGACCCTGCCGCGGACCTACCTGGCTCACGAGAAGTTCCAGGAATTCCTCATCGGAATGGAGAAGAGCCTGGAGCCGACCCTGGAAGCGCTGGGCCTGCTGAAGAAGAAGTAGTTTCGGATTTCCCTGTGGGGGGTTGCGAGCGCCCCGCGGCAGTTGCCGCGGGGCGTCTCATGCTTGCTTGACCGGAAAGGGAGACGGTATGCCCCACGTGTCCATGAAGAAGATTGATATCCTCTCGGCGCTGGTGATCTTCCCGATCAGCGCGTACGTCTTCTATGAATCCGGGCAGTGGCCCATCCTGCCGGACATGGGGAGTCCGGCCTGGATTCCCCGCGGGGTCGCCGTCTGCCTGCTGGGGGCGGCATCTCTGTTGCTCATTCGAGCGCTCCGGGGGCAGTCGCTGACACTGCCTGGCCGGGTGGAAGGGGCGGATCGCAACCGGGTGCTCTGGGTGGCCGTCTTGACCGGCCTGTACGTGATCTTCATGGAGCGCATCGGCTTCATCACGGCCACTGCCCCATACCTGTTCGGCTTCGTTCTGGTGCTGGGCGAGCGGCGGTGGGTGCGGCTGCTCCTCTTCGCTCTGGTGGTCCCGGTGATGACGTATCTGCTCTTCGATCGAACCCTCAACGTGCCGCTCCCGCGCGGTTTGTTCCGCTAGCGGGAGGCAACGAGTCGGCCGCATGGTAGATCTGGGTCTGCTGCTGCAGGGCTTTGGGACGGTCCTCTCCGGCTACAATCTGGTGGCCTTAATTCTGGGCTCGTTCTTCGGCATCATCATCGGGGCCATCCCGGGGTTGACCGCCACGATGGGGATCGCCATCCTCGTGCCCTTCACGTTCGGCATGACGCCCATCACGGGCATCGTCATGCTGCTGGGGATCTACACGGGGGCCATCTACGGGGGCGGGATCGCCTCGATCCTGATCAAGACGCCGGGCACGCCGGCAGCGGCCGCCACCGTGTTCGACGGCTACCCGATGGCGCAGAAGGGGCTGGCCGGGAAGGCCATCGGTATCGCGACGATCTCTTCGGGGGTGGGCGGAACGTTCACCGCCATCTGCCTCGCCTTCTTCGCCCCGATCCTGGCCAGCTTCGCGCTCCGCTTCTCGGCACCCGAGTACTTCGCACTGGCGGTCTTCGGGCTGTCGGTGACCATTACCCTGTCGGGCCGCTCACCGGTCAAGGGGGTCATCTCGGGCTTGCTGGGTCTGCTCCTGGCGATGGTCGGCCTGGACCCGATGGGGGGATTCCAGCGCTTCACCTTCGGGTTCGCCGAGCTGACCGGAGGCCTCTCCTTTGTCCCCATGCTCATCGGCCTGTTCGCCCTGTCCGAGGGCTTCCGCCAAGTGGAGATCATTCTCACCGCCCCACGAGTCAGCGCGGTCCTCAAAAACATCCTTCCGACGCTGAAGGATCTCAAGGAATGCATCCCCGCGTACGTGCGCGCCTGCCCCATCGGGCTGATCGTGGGCATCACGCCGGCGATCGGCGCCGATACGTCCGCCTTCCTGAGCTACGCCGAGACCAAGCGGGCCTCGAAGCACCCGGAGCGCTTCGGGACCGGGGAGCCCGCCGGGGTGGCGGCCGCGCAATGCGGCGAGAACGCCAGCACGGGCGGGGACGTTCTGCCCATGATCACCCTGGGCATTCCCGGAGACGCGGCAACGGCGGTGCTCATGGGCGCGCTCACCATCCATAACCTCCAGCCCGGCCCCATGCTCTTCCAGAGTCACCCGGAGGTCGTGCACCAGATCTTCGCCGGGATGATCGCGGCAAATGTCACCTTCGTGATCCTCGGTCTCATCTTTGCCCGGTTCTTCGCCCAGGTGATCAATCTCGACCGGAAGTTCCTGACTCCCCTGATCTTCATGACTTGCATGGTGGGCTCCTACGCCATCAACAACGTCTTCTACGACGTGGCGACCTGCGTCATCTTCGGCTTCCTCGGGTACCTCATGCTTCGCTACGAGTACCCGGTGGCCCCCATGGTGCTGGCCCAGATCCTGGGCGCGATGATGGAGTCGAACTATCGCCGGGCCATGACCATGTCCCGGGGGGATCCCACGATCTTCCTGACGCGCCCGATCACCGTGGTGATCCTGGTCCTGGCGGCCTTCACGACCTTCGTGGCGGTGCGTCGCCAGCGCCAAGCCCTCAAGCTGGAGGCGGCGCAACTGGCGAAGCTGGAGGAGTAGCGGATCCGGCCGTCCGGATTATCGAAGGTGGAATAGCGTTGACAACTGGGTGTTGGAACGGTTGATCGGGGAGAGGAAGGCGGTGCCCGATTCACTCGCCCGCAGCGCACGAAAGGAGCCTGCATGTACGAGCACATCTACGGGATCGTCCCGCCGGTGACCACACCCTTCCGGCCGGACAACACCATTGACGAACAAGCCCTGCGCGCCGACACGCGATACATGGTGGAGACGGCAAAGGTCCATGGTCTGGCCGTGACCGGCAGCACGGGAGAGGGGCACACCCTGACCACGGACGAGGTCCGGCGGATCACCGCCATCGTGGCCGAAGAAGTACGGGGGCGGGTCCCGCTCATCACCGGCATCATCACCGACAGCACCGAATCCGCTATCGAGCGGGGGCGTGCGGTCAAGGACTTGGGCGTCGCCGCCTTGCAGGTCACACCGCCCCACTACCTGTTCCGGCCGGACGATGACGCGATGCTCAAGAACTTCGACGCCATCGCCGGCAAGACCGGGCTCCCCGTCCTCATCTACAACGTGGTCCCGTGGGCCTACCTCTCACCCCAGCTTCTCGCCCGGATCCTCACGTCGGTGGACGGCGTCGTCGGGGTCAAGCAGAGCGCCGGGGACATGAAGATGCTGGCAGACCTGCTGCTGCTGGTAGGCAACCGGGCGCGGATCATGTCCGCCGTGGACGCCCTGCTGTATCCCTCCTTCGTCCTGGGGGCCCACGGGGCGATTGCCGCTATCCTCACGGCCGTCCCGACGCTGTGCGTCCAGCTCTGGAACGCCGCCAAGGCCGGAAATTACCTGGAGGCGCTCCGGCTCCACGAGAAGCTGCTCCCGATCTGGAACGCCATCTTCCACGACAACTTGCCGGCGAACGTGAAGCATTGCATGGAGCTGCTGGGGCGGCCTGCCGGCGTCCCCCGGCCGCCGATGCCGGCAACCTCCGAGCGCCAGGCGGGCCCGATCAAGCAGGCATTGAAGAACGCCGGCCTGCTGTAGCGCATTCAACGCTGGGCGGCACGACACCCATTTCCTTGAGGAGCCTGCCATGAAGAAGCTCATCAACCATCCAGAGGCGTTCGTGGATGAGACGATCGAGGGGATCCTGCACGGAGGCGATGCGCCGCAGGCGGCCGCCACAGCGTGGGCAGGCGAGGACGTCGAGATCGAACACGCGGCGCATCAGGGCGGCCCAGGTCCACGCACCTGGGGTGCCGGCGGCGCAGGGGCTGGCCTCGCGTTCGCGCGCATGGACGTCCGGGGGCCGGGCGGCCGTGGCGGACGACGTGCGCGCGCCAGCGCGCATGCGGGGCGAGAACGCCGTGATACACGACCAGGTTGACCGCGGGGCGGGGGATGATCGCCGCGAGCTTCTCCATGAACTCGATTGGCTCGAAAAGTAGATGCGAGGTGCCATCGCGCCAGACCGTCTTCAGCGTCTCGACGATCGAAGCGCCTCACGCATTGCTACCTATCGGCCGGGTAGCATTGAGGACGATCCGGAGACGTTGAAGGAAATCCGAGACTGGGGTATCGATCGGCTCCTTAGGTTCAAGATGGTGTTCGGCCCCAGGATTGCCGCGTTGACGAGCAGGTGAGCTAGCCGGGCATCTGCGCCCGAGAGCTGGCTTCCATTGTGAGGGCAGCGTCGGGGCCGTCCTGGGACGGCGGGAATCTCCGGGCCCTGCTGGCCTGACCGACCGACTACAGATGTCCGGCTTCTGTCCGAGAACTACTGCCGAGGTAGTGAGAAAAGCCTCAACTCCTGAGTTTCGGGAAGCCTGTATTTCTAGGCAATTGTCTCAGTAAGCTGAGGTCTGTTTCGTCTGTAACTGGTCTCTTATTCAGCGGGTCGGAGGTTCGAGTCCTCCACGGCCCACCAATCGAATCGGGCACTTCGGGATCCCCGGAGTGCCCGATTTCGCTTTTCCGGCTTGCCCCTCATCGCCTGGCCTTCCTCAGCTCGTCGAAGCTATAGCAGTCGCCCTTTCCGTGCGAGCTGATCACGTGAGGTCATCGCGCAAGAGTCAGGGTTCGAATCTACAAAGAACCTGCGCCATGATGGAGGGTCAAATCTCCCCCAATCCCGTTTTGAACTGGACGACCGAGGCCTCGGCCTTGGCGATAGGATCCTCGGCGCCCCGGAAGACTCTTGCCATGTCTGTAACGAGCCGGTCCAGGCGTTCTGCATCGTCAAGTAGTGCGAGGAGTTTGTTTCTCGTCTCGCGTGTGGCTACACGAGCCGCATCTTTGCCGAGGAGCCGCGGGCCGGCGAGATCCACGTTGTAGGCGAGGTCCTTCAAGAGCCCAAGCTCTTCGGTGAAGAGTCGATCCTCGTTGCCGGCTGCGCTGTACTGGCCCAATAGAACGGCAAAATCGAGAGCGTCCTTGGGATTGGCAGCCCCGCGATCGGCCCAGGCGAATAACTTCAAGATGGCAAGGCCCGCCAACGATGCCACGTGTACGATGAGGCCCGGATGGACCTCGACCTCCACCGCCGCGGCAAGCGCTTCGCGGTAGCCAGCCACATTCATGATGATGGATAGGTCTGGGGGCCAGGCGATCTGGTTCGGATGTTGCTCTATGCCACCGAAGGGAAGGAGGTCGAGGGGATAGCCTCTTTGCCCTATGCTTCCGCGATGGAAGAGCCTGTGCATCACATCCCCGGCAGTAGTAAATACTCCTGTCTCGAGAAGGCATGCCTTGACCGCCTCGAATTGCTTCCAGCTGTCGACCGCTACAGCAAGGTCCACGTCCAGCGTCGCCCGGCCAGTGTCGAGGCCGAAGACACCGTATAGAAGGAGGTCCCGCGCCATCGCACCCGTCACGAAGTAATCGAGCGCGAGCTCTCGTGCGATGCGATCCACGAGCGTCAGAACCGCAAGCGTCATCGGAGCGACGGGGCGCTCAGGCGCGACGGAGAGCATGGTCGATGTATTCTCCGCGGATCTGTCTTGCGACTTGCAGGTTGCGCGGGTCGAACGTGGCCATGAGGTCAGCATAGACAAGGAGTGGCGGCACGAGATCGGGTTGAGTTCCTTTAGGTTGGAAGTTCCAGAAGGCATCCAGGATCTCGACGTTTCCGTGCGGGTCAGCACGCAGGCGGTGTTGCTTCACGAGTGCGGGAAGAGCCTCGCGGGCGTTCTCTGGATGCAGGTAGATAGTGCAGATCGCTGGTTTGAGATCGTCAGTTAGTTTTGCCGCAGCGATTTCGCCTCCCCAACGCGCCCCAGCTTCGAGGCGCGCCTGTCGCCACCAGCCGGGGTCGGGGGCCTGGAATCGGCGTGGATTGAGCTTCGGGCGCAGCTTAATCGGGAAATTGGTAACCCATTCGTCGAGCAGGCGGGCAGGCTCTAGCAGTCGGCGGTTGTGCTTCCGCAAGCCACCGGTGATGTAGCCGCGGCCCTGGAGGTCGAAAAAGACCCAGCCAACAGCACCCAGCGCGACACCTGCCGCTGCAACGATTTCTCGGTACGGCGCGTTGAGAAGTTCTGGATTGCAGAGCAGCGCGAATACGACTCGCAGGGCGGTTGCAGTGCCCCCGCCGCGAGTGCCCATTCCCATTTCTCGGAGGTTCGGGGGGCGCTCGCCACGGACGAAAACGTAAAGGCCTGGTGCCCGCAAGTAAGCGTTGCCGGCAGTGTCAATGAAGTGAAGGTCGAGTTTGTTACGGCAGTGATTCGCGAGCTCGGCCGTAATGTAGGGTGCGACGAGCACGCCTCTGTTGCCGTGCGGTGCGAGTTGGTTCTTGGCCGTAGCTAGCGCGACTGCCCGATCGATCGTCTTGATTTCGGCAAAGAACTGGAATCGCTTTCCGTTCGCTTCGATTTGGATTTCCGCGTCAGGGCGGGCGCCCGTCGCACGCAGTGGCTCGCGTGTAACGATCGCCGCGGTAAGTCCAGTATTGCGCGTTAGTGCGGCAAGCGCGTCATCCAAGAGTCTAACTTCTCGATCGTGTAGTCGCGTCGTCTTGTTCATGGCAAATCTCCGTGTTCATCCTAATGCTGTGTCCACGTTACGTGAACTGGTCGTAATTATGAACGCACGAGCACTTCGTTCAGTCCCTTTGACTGTACACGAAACGTGAACATTAGTCAAATATGAACACTCTAAGACTATAATCTATCTAACATAGTGTAAATATTGCCAAAACTTGCAAGAGAAATGGCTTATCCAGGCTCGCCGAGGCGACTTGCCTGGCCAATCGTGTCTTAGGTCCAAGACCTAGATGATCATCCCCATGGGCTGCGCGGGGCAGGGGCGCTGGGGCAACCGAAGCCGCCGCCCGCTCGGCAGGGTATCAGCTGCGCGGTCACACCTTCGGTGCACGCTCCAACACCGCACTGCCGCGCTCGATGATTGAGCTTCATCCCACGCATCCTTGCGTGACGGTGTCCCTTTAATCGGAAGCAGTGAGTATGACAGCTGGGGTTTCTTCTCGGCCCACTTAGGCTTCGGAGGAGAAGGAGCACGGACGCGACCGGGGTAGGGGAGCTACCGCGCGCCGGGTGGCACTATTGCCTGGTACACATCCCCCTGCAGGTAGAGCTCCGGGAACAGGCGTCCGAACTCGTTCGTGCGCCGCTTGAACAGGGGCAGGACGCGGCTCACGAATCGCTTCTCCAGGCCCCGCACATGCGGCCGACGGAGCCTGATCGTGCCGCTTGGACGCTGCCCCGTAAGTCTTGCCGCTGTCGTCCGAAAATTTCCTGCTCGGATTGCTACTATGTATCTTTCGGCCCACTGCTCGGTCAACTTGGATGGCCGGCCGCTGCCCCCAGGTCCGCGCCTTCCTCGCCTCTCGATGCGATGGGCTCGACTTGGGCTGATTTGCGAGGCTGCACTGCCGGGGATCGTCGTGCGCCGGCATAACGTGGTAGATTTGGGGCGTGAAGCGGGCGTGGACGTCGGCGTGATGGCGTCGACGGCAGGGTTGTCCCGATGGCGGACGACGAATGGGATCGATGAAGAGGTCGTGAGCGGGATCATGGGCATTCCCCTCACGGAATAGGATGGCCAGGCTTAGGTAACTTGGTTCCAGAGCGGTTCCGACGCAGCCCGATGTACGGCGATGCACGCCGATACACTTTCATAGTGGTTCCTCGATTTCATCGCGAGTTACATCCATTTGTGGTGGTTTGAGGAACGCCTGAGGTGGACTCTTAATCAGCGGGTCGGAGGTTCGAGTCCTCCACGGCCCACCACTTGAATCGGCCACTTCCGGCACATCGGGGGTGGCCGATGCCGTCTTTGCCACCAATTTGCCATCACTCTGGTCGTCTAGGCGATTGACTGCCGCACGGATGGCTTGGCTCGGCACGGCACGGTGGCAGCGCTCGGGGCAACCTGGGCGCCGTTCCTTCAGTTGTGACAGTGAAGGTCACGCCCCTCGAAGAACGCACTGCCGGTGACAATCGAGACAGGAAGTGATCAGGTTTTCGAGGTCGTCGGTGGAGATGGAGTCCTTGCCCGCACCGTTGTTCGGCCATGCCTCGGCGAGCCGGTCCAAGTCGAAGTGGTCGATCCTGGGGGGGTAGTACTTGGAGTTGCAAACGGGATGCAGCGCGTCGATGAATCGGGTCTCGTACTGGCCGCTGTCCCTCTTTGCCTCGCTCCCCGCACCGACGGCGCAGAAGCAGAAACCAAGCTGGAGCCGGCTCAACCGTTCTAGGACGACCTGTCGATTCACGTCCTCACGCCACGGCCGCCCGTGGATCCCCCCAAAGTACGCGGCCATGACCTGGTCGAAATACTGGTTCTGAAGGCCGAGATGCGCGAGCGGCCGGTACGGCAGCCGTCCCTTTCCGACGTAGATTGGGATGGTCTGCCCCACCCGTCGGTAGAAGAGGGAATAGAGGCCATAAGGCTCCCGCCGTCCCTGGTTGCGCTGCGTGGTTAGCTTGAACGGGCGTAGCCTTTCGTCGTCCTCTTGGAACGCCCGCCACATCTCGAGGATGCTGTCGCCATCCAGAAGCCCGCGTCGCCGCGGCGGTTCCGGGTAGAGATCGTCGACGCCCGTCCCGGTCGTTTCTGCCAGGAACGACACCACGCGCGCGACACGGTCGAACGTCGGCCGGTCAGCCACCGCGCGCCTCCGCCTTCACTTCCCTCGCGATCCGCAGCACCGCCTCCACCGCCTCGTCGGCGTCCATCCCGGCCTCGGTCAGGCGCCCCGCGGCGGTGATGATGCCGGAGGTCGAATCGGACAAGCCCAGCCGGAAGCGCAGGCGGACCCAGTCCTCTAGGTTGTTGACTGGAGTGCCTCCTCCAGCGCCTCCTCCTCGTCCTCCTCGTCCTCAAGTGAGTCAACAGCCGCAGCCGCGGGCAGAAGTTGTTTGCCCATCGCGGTCGCGATGAGCGTCAGCAGCGCTTCTTTTCTCGCCTCATAGAAGGCATCGAAGTCGTCGGCGCGAAGCAGCGCCGGATCGATGAGGTGCGTCTTGAGGATCGCGTTCATCTCGGGTGGCTTGAGCGCAACCTTCTTGTTCTCTTGGATATCCTCGAGATACAAAGACGGGGCTTTGCCGCCGATGGACCGGTTCGCCTTCGCTGAAATCGGGGTCTTGTTCACCGCCGCGTTGTAGCGCCGGGCCGGAATCTTGTTTGCTTCGCACCACTTCTTCGGAAAGATGTGATGAACGTCGAGCTTCGCCTCGTCGCGGTCGATCTGCTGGATCGTCTGCTTGTAGTAGAAGTCCCTAGCCCCCTCGCGCAGCACCAGGGTGTGGAGGCCCTTATAGGCTGCCGAGAGCCGGGTGCGGAGCGTGTCCAGGCGACTGGGCTGGAAGCCGGCGTCTACCACGGTGCGCGGCTCCTGTGGCCAACGCTTTAACCAGCTGACGAGGTCCTCCAGGTCGTTCGCGATGCGCGTTTCGACGGCTCCACCGTAGAGCTCACCGAACACCCCACACCAGAACCAGCGGCGCAGCTTCTCCTGATAGGCGGCCATGGCCCAGTCGTCGCCGATGCGCGCGCAGAGTGCGGCAAGTGGTACGAGCTGCGAGCGGTAGGGCACGAGCTTCGGTGAGAAGAACTGCTCGTTTCGCAGGAACTTGCCAGCCTCCAGGAAGCCGGTGAGCGCGCGGTCAGCCCAAGCCTTGTATGCGGCGAGCGGCAAGTCTAGCACCGTCTCACGCTTAGCGGATACCGCGGTCGCTTCCTTGGGCCTTTTCCCGGCGGCGAGGTCGGCCTCACGGCGCTCCAGCGTATGAAGAAGGTTCACCGCCTGCAGGAAGTCGGTGGTCTCGATGGCGGTGAGCAACGGGTCTTTGGCAAGCCTTTCGTGTCGACCGATAACCCCCTTCGACTTGTCGCCGTACCAGTCAGTGCGCAGGTTGAACGCGTCGGCGGCGTAGGTTGCGGTGATGAGCTCAAAGACGTTCAAGGCCACCCCGCCTGTGTTCACCTTCTCGAAGACCAGGCACACCGCCTCGCGCGAGTTGTCCTTGCCAAGTTCGATGACTGGGACCTGGTAGTCGCGGAACACCCGCATCACCTTTTCGCGGAAAGTCATATACTGGCCGAAATCGGCGTTGTGGCTCGTGCACCAGTTAAAGAACCCGGCCTCCCAGGCGTCAGAGTTGATGATTTGGGCGCATGGAAAGTGCATCGCCGCGTACTCTTTCTCCGGCGTGGAAAGGTCGAGTCGGATGTCGCGGCCGAAGTTCGTACGCACTGTCCGGTCGGCATCGACCGCGACAATCGCTTCCTCCGCGACGAAGTTCCCCGGCCCTTCGAGCGCCTTCGCAATATCGAAGTAGTAAAAGCGATCGATAGGTACCTTCTTGTCGTCGAACGTCTTCACCGGGTCCGGCGACTTCAAGGCTTGCGTGAGGGTCGTGAGGCGCTGCTGGCCGTCTAGGATCAGCTTGTCAGCCACGGGCGGGGGGCCCGGGGCGAAGGCAACCCCCTCCACCGGCCGTTCGGCGAAGCGCACATCGCCACCCTTCTCAAGCAGCATGAGGGCCCCGACCGGGAACCGGCGCGCGATCGACACGAGGAGAGAGCGAATGTGCGCATCGTCCCAACGCCAACTGCGCTGGAAGTCCGGCAGCTGCAGTTTCCCGCTCGCGACTGCCTCGAGAAGGCCAGTCAGCCCTTGCTTGCCACTGTCGAACGTGCCCATACCTACCTCCGATGATTGGGTGCTTAGCTTTCGGTAAAGTTACTTGTATCCCACCTGTTCGTCTACATTGTTCAGAAAGCCGACAATCTTTCGAGCCGTCTCATTTCGAGTTTTCATCGCCGACTAGTGCCCTGCTCACCTCGCGGGATCGATCACTGCGATCCTCTCCAAGCCTGGGCAGAGTCAACTCTGCCCGCGATCTTGGACGGCAGCTGGACGCCCTCCGGCAGATCGTGAATCGTCGAATAGCCCTGCCCCTCGAGCATGAGAGCCCGCCGCCCCGCCGCGTATACCCTGAGATCGAACAAGTCCCCGGTCCCTGTCTCTCCGCCGTCAACGAATTGGCAAGTGGCCCCAACGGTGGTCGCAGTCGAGGCAGACTCGGGTCGGATCTGCCTCACTCACACAACATCCGCCGAGCACCATGAGGCCCTTTTCGACATCCTCGGCCAGCTCGGAACCGGGGTATCCATACACGATCGGCGCCACGCGCATTGAGCCACACGCTGGGCAGAGAGCCGCCTCCTTCCGGCGCGTGCCTGGGCGTCGGGTGCTCATCCTGCCACTCCGGAAGCCAAGAACCTCTCGTTCAGCGGGTTGCCGGCCTTGACCACAGCCTCCAGGCGAACCGTCGCCCGAGTCATGCCGGCGAACATGACCTTCTCAAGGTGTTCGAGTCTCTCCGGGGTCGGATCAATGTCGACCAACACTATGGCGGGAGCCTGCTGTCCCTTGAAGCGCCCAACGCTCTCGAACAGGATCTTGCCCGGCGTCAGGACCTGGTTACCCACGAGGTCGTAGTCGCCCGTAAAGCGCCGGAGGGGATAGCCGCCGACTCTGTCACGGGCGCTGAAGACCGAGTTGGCCGCGCCATGCAGCGTGAGGATCACGATGTCGTCGTGGGTGAAGCCCTGCTCGAGCAACCGGTTGATGATCTTGCCCACCAAGTCAGGCTGGTCGGCCGGGCTCGAGTAGGTCGTCACGCCAACACCCAAGCCGGGCAGGTCGTTGGCGCACTCGAACTTGAAGGGCAGCGTGCGACGGATGAATCGCGCGATCGTTTCCGGGGACCGATAGTTTCGTCTCGCGCGATAGCCTACGAACCCGTCGAGGACGACCAGTGGCTGCTCCCTCAGGTTCTGGTCCCGGTCCTCCAACCAGAGCGCCTCGTGGTCTTCCCGCAGGAACAGCGTGAGGATGTCCACCCACTCCTCCTCGAAGTCCTGGCCCTCATCCACGATCAGGGTGTCGAACTTCCACTCTTCGGGGATCGCCTCGCCGAGCACCAGCTCGATCAGCCGCTGCCAGAAGGAGGGGTCCCGGCTCATCTCCCCATAGTCGAATCGGTGCCCGCGCTCAGTCAGAAAGCGGTTGCAGAGGCCATGGAACGTCCCGACCATCCCGCCCTCCTGCACGACCACCTTGAGCTTCTCGGCGAGCGGACGGTTGTAGCAGACGAGGAGAGGCCGGCGGCCACGGGCCACGGCGTCGTCGAAGAACTGCCGGGCGATGAGGGTCTTGCCGGCTCCCGCGGTCCCGTCCACCCGGAGGCGAAGGGGATGCATCTCGAGGCCGCGGAGGAGGTTCACCAGCTCGGTGCTCAAGCGCGTGAAGTTCCGCTCCTGGCTGGACACATGGGCATGCACGTCCGGCACGAGATCGAACGTCTGACGGAAGAACTTCTGGACGCGCTCCGCCTCTGGGCACGGTGTCCCCGGACCTAAGACGGATTCCACCTTCTCAGCCAGTCGGTCGCGGGACGGCGCGTCCACAATTCGGCTCGCGTCGAGCGCGGCGGCGTTCAAGTCGGCGACGCGGTAGTCGGGGCAGTAGATGAGGTAGTCGAGGTCCAGATCGGCCCGGTTCCGGTGCACCCACTTGAACTTCTCTCGCACGCCGTCCAGGGCCCTCCGGACCTGGTCGCCCACGGACTTGGCGCGCTCCGGATACACCTTGACGAGCCCGTTTGCGGTCTCTTCGAGCTGGCCGTTCTTCTGCTCGATGACGAGCACCTTGCCGCCCTGGTTGACGACGACGAAGTCGAGCTCTCCGAACTTGATGTCGCTCTTGTACTCCCGCGACCAGTGGACCCCGTGGAAGACCGTGTAGGCGGCCGGCAGCTTGGCCTGGAGCTGGCGAAGGGTCTCCAGCTCGGGCTCTCGGGCGCCGGCTAAGGCCAAGTGCGAGATGTCGGACGGGAGCAGGCGTGCCATGCCAAGCTTCTCATTGAGCAAGACACGAGCCAGCCGTAACTGGCCGGGATCTAAGCTTTTGAGCGGCTTAGTCCGAGCGGGTGTTCCGAAAATCGTCAGTCTCCTGACGCTATCTGGCGAGCCTCCTAGAGATTTCGGTAGGTCACCAGCGCTCGGCGGAGGTTCTCCGACACGGCCCGTCGGAGCGAGAGTGGGCGAACGACTTCAACGGCGGCGCCCCACCCTAGAACCCACCGGATGATTTCGAACTCTCCACCGGCCTTGAACGTAAGCTCGACCCCGCCATCGCGCAGATCCTTGAGCCTCTGGCTGGGATGCCACTCGCGCTCCTTCACGTAGGGCGCTTGGTCGGCGGAGAATCGCACAACAACCTCGATGGGGTCTTCCCACGACACGCCGAAAGCCTCGGCCTCGAGGCGCTTGGGATCGAACGTCGGATCGATCTCGAATGATTCGCTCGTCGGCTGAAGATCGTGAATGCGATCCACGGCCAGATTGATGACGTGGCGATGCTCGTGGCTGAAGCCGACGCAGTAAAGGCCGCCATGGACGGACAGCAAGCGGTAGGGATCGAAGGGAGATGTGCGCGGTCGGTTGCGAGCGGGCGATTGATAGGCCACGCGGCAGCGAGTTCGTCTGACGATCGCCCTGACCAGCTCGAGGATGAGCGGCTCGAGCGCGCTGTAGTCCTTCGCGCCGCGGGTCCAGCCGCTGACCGCGTCCTCGATCGCCAGTCCCACCCGCCCTGCTTGACTCGGGGCCAAGGCCTGGAGCTTCGGCATCGCGGTGGAGAGTGCGGCGCGGAAAGGCTGGCGATTGCCGGCCTCCTTCACGGCCCAGACGAGCGCGGCCACCTCCACAGTCCCTGGCTGTGATGTAGACTCTCTCTCTGCCTGGTACAAAAGGTCGGTCAGGCCACCTTCTTGACAAGAGCGGGTTCGGATGATATCGGTCTTTACTGATCGGTAAGTAACTTGCGGATGGGCCCTCAACGTGATGGCGGACCAGTCATGCCGAGAACGCGATCGAAACGCCCGAGGAGCCGAAGCCGGCGGCCGCTGACGCGCGAGCGGATCATCCGCGTCGCCTCCGAGGTGTTTCGACAGCGCGGCTACCACGGCGCGACGCTCGACGACATTGCGAAGCTGCTCCGCGTGACGAAACCGGCGCTCTACTACCACATCCGGACCAAGGAGGAGCTCCTCACTGAGATCTACGTTGAGGTGGTGGACATCGCAATCCGGCGCCTCACCGAGGTCATCAACTCCGATCTACCGATCGCCGAGAAGTTCGCGAAGGTTCTCGAGACCAACATCCTGACGGTCGCCGAGTACCTGCCGATCTTCACGGTGTTCTTTCAGGAAAAGCGCGAACTCTCAGCCGAAAAGCACCAACGGGTGAACGCCAAGAAGCTTCTTTACACCGAGCTCACCGAGAAGCTGTATCACGAGGGTGTCGCGGCGGGCGTGTTCCGGGACGTCGATCCAAAGCTTGCGACCTTTTCGCTCTTCGGTATGGGGAACTGGATCTACCAGTGGTTCAACCCGGCCGGGCGGCTGTCCTCGCGAGACGTTGCCCAGATCATGGGCGACTTGGCCGCCCACGGCTACCTCCTGAGAGGCCACGCTGGGGTCGCACCCCTTCCGCCGGGACCTCCGGCCGGCCAGGAGTGATTCATTGGTGCCCGCCGAGCTGACCGAGTGGGCGCGCGAGATTGGCGAACGCTATCAGGAGATCGCCTTAGTCCTCCTGATGCAACCGCCCGAACGCGCCGGGAGCCTCGATACTGTCCACGTCTGTCTGGTCATGAAGGACGGCAAGAAGGAACCGTGGTTCGCGACGGGGAAGGGGATCGAAGGGCTCGCCTATGCGACGGTCCCGGGGAGGCAGGCCCGCGAACGGATCCTGACCGACGAGCGGCTCCGCGTACCCGGGCTCCAGCTCTACATGAACTTCTGCGACCCGCGGGCGCTGATGTTCACGTACCGCGACGGCGAGGAGAGGCTCGCTGGCGAGGAGATCGCGGATTTCCGCTACCGGATCCTGTACCCGAGCGCCGACCAGATTCCCCCGCTCGAGGAGTTCTTCCACCTCTGGGGAGACGCCGTGGTCGTTCCAGATTCGGTCAGAGCGCCAGGAAAGGCCTGAGAGCGATGGCGAAGACGGCAAAAGCACACGGGACGATCGTGGTCGACCCCGAACGTTGTAAGGGGTGCGATATCTGCGTCTATTTTTGCCCGCCTCAGGTATTGCGTCTGTCGAACCGACGCAACTCGCTTAACCACCGGGTGGTGGAGTTGTTCGATGAGGAACATTGCACCGGGTGTGAAATCTGCGCCAAAGTCTGTCCCGACATGGCGATTATCGAGGTGTACCAAGAAGTCGTCCGCTAGCTGGAGGAGGCTGAGATGGGCCAGAAGCTCTTTATGAATTGTAACCGGGCAATCGTCGAGGCCGCCATCCAGGCTGGATGCCGGTTCTTCACGGGCTATCCGTTCACGCCTGCGACGGAATGCCTCGAGCAGGCGAGCCACCGGTTGCCGGCCGCGGGAGGAGTGTACCTCCAGGCGGAGGCCGAAGTTTCTGCCATCAATATGTTGATGGGTGCCGCGATAGCGGGCTTCCGGTGCATGACCGCGACCTCCGGTGCTGGGTTCGCTCTGATGCAGGAAGGTGTCTCGCACATGGCCGGAATCGCTGAGGTCCCGTGTGTCATCGTCAATGTCATGCGGGGTGGGCCCGGGTTCGGCAACCTAGCTCCGACGCAGAGCGATTATCGCATGGCGACGCGTGGGGGCGGGCCCGGGGACTATCGGTGCCTGGTCTTCGGACCGGCGACGGTCCAGGAGGCGGCGGACCTCACCAAGCTCGCCTTCGCGCTGGCGGACAGGTACCGGACGCCGGCGATCATTCTATCCGACCAGATGCTGGCGGAGACCACGGAAGCGTTCGACCTGGGGGACCCGCTTCCCGAGGAGCCCGTCGAGAAGTGGTGGGCGACGACTGGATGCAAGGGGCGCGAGCCGATCTACATGGGGCGCCCGGGCAAGAATTACGGTCCGGAGGCCGAGTACCTGTCCGGCAATCTCACGCTCAACCTGATCGGCCTCGCCCGCGCCGGCCGCGATCCCGACACCTTCGAGGCGCACATGCTGCGGCTCGCCGAGAAGTACCACCGCATCGAGGCCGAAGAGGTGCGGGTCGAGACGCTCTACCTCGACGATGCCGAGCTGGCCGTCGTCGCCTTCGGCACCTCTGCGCGCCTGATTCGGCCTGCTATCGAGCGCGCCCGCTCCGAGGGGCTCCGGGTCGGCCTCATCCGGCCCATCACGCTTTGGCCCTTCCCCTCGCGCCTCATCGCCGATGCAGCCGAGCGGGTGCGTGACGTCCTGGTCGTCGAGATGAGCATGGGGCAGATGGTCGACGATGTGCGGCTCGCCGTCAACGGTCGAACGCCCGTACACCTTTTCTCGACGCTCGGCGGCGTGGTCCCGAGACCCGAGACAGTGGGTCGGGAGATCCGGCAGATTCTCGGCCTCGTCACGGCCGACAGCCGCGCCTGACGGCGCCGGCAAGAGGGAGACACGCGATGGATCAGGTCTTCAAGCAGACGACCTCCGCGGCGCTCAAGAGCCGCTACGACTACTGCGCCGGTTGCGGTCACGGGATCGCGGTCCGCCTGGTCGCCGAGGTCATCGACGAGCTCGGGCTGCGCGGGCAGACGGTAGGCATCCTGGGGGTCGGCTGCTACAGCACAAATCCCGTCACGTTCAACTTCGACTGCCAGTTCGCCCTGCACGGCCGCGCTCCCGCGATGGCGACGGCGGTGAAGCGGCTCCTCCCCGACCGGCTGGTCTTCACCATGCAGGGCGACGGGGACCTGGCCGCCATCGGCACCACGGAGATCGTCCATGCCGCCACGCGCGGCGAGCGGTTCACGGTTCTCATGTTGAACAACGCGAACTTCGGCGAGACGGGCGGACACATGGCGCCGACGACGGTGATCGGGCAGCGCACGCCGAGCACGCCGAATGGGCGCGATCCGGAGATCCACGGCTACCCGACGCGGATCACCGAAATGCTGGCCCTCCTCGACGGCGCCAAGTACGTCGCCCGGGTGGCCCTGGACAAGCCCGCCAACATCATGCGTGCGAAGGCAGCCATCAAGAAGGCGTTCGAGATCCAGCTCTCGGGGCAGGGGTTCACGATGGTCGAGGTCCTCACCGCCTGCCCGAGCGGCTGGCGGCTGACGCCGGTGGAGTCGCTCAAGTGGATGAGCGAGGTGCAGATGAAGACCTATCCGATCGGCGAGCTGAAGGTGGCCGCGTCATGAGGCACGAAATCATCGTTGGTGGGTTCGGCGGGCAGGGGATGAAGGTCATTGCCGCGCTGCTTGCCCAGGCCGTCCACGAGGCCGGCAAACACGCGACGATGTACAACATCTACGCGGCGGCCATCCGCGGCGGGCCGATCTTCTGCACGGTCATCGTCTCCGACGAGCCCATCGTCGGCGGCCCCACCACGACGTCGCCCACGGCGGTCCTGGCGATGGACGAGACCACGGTCGAGGTCTACGAGCCCGTCATCCTCCCCGGCGGCACCCTCGTGGTGAACAGCTCGCTGGTCAGGCGTCAGCCGGCGCGGGACGACATCAACGTGGTGATGGTACCGACCAACGAGATCGCCGAGGAGCTCGGCGACGTGAGGTTCACGGGCATGGTCGGGCTCGGCGCCCTGATCGCCCACACGGGGGTGGTGTCGCTCGAGGCGGTCACGAGCTGCCTGGAGAAGACGCTTCCTCCATACCGTCATCACATGATTCCGGCCAACGAGGCGGCGCTCCGGCGCGGCGCGGAGTGCAGCGGCAGTCTGACCAGGTCGGCGGCGGTGGTGTAGATGCTGGTACTGCCGTGTGTCTGAGGCTCGGCATCGTGGTGGTAGGCGCAGGCGGCTCCCTTCCTGGCGGGGGTGATCGCCGTTAACCTCCTTCCCGTGTTCTTCCCTCAGCTCAGCATGTTCGTGCCGAACCTCTTGATGCCCGCCCGGTCGGGAGGTCGGCCCCAGGGGCGTTAGTCCGTGAGCAGTCGGAGGGTACCGGTATGAACCTCGGCGAACTCATCACCCGCAATGCCCGCCGGACACCGGAGACGACGGCGGTCGTGTTTGGAGACGTCCGGCTCACCTACCGTGAGTTCAACGAACGGGTGAATCGCCTGTCGAACGCGCTGTTTGGCCTCGGGCTGCGCCAGGGCGATCGGTTCGCGATCCTAGCCGACAACTGCCACCAGTACCTCGAGGCCAACGGAGCGGCGGCCAAGACCGGGATCGGGATCGCCCCGCTGAACATCCGTTTCAAGGGGCGGGAACTCACCGAGGTCATCGAGAGCGTGGAGCCCACGCTGTTGATCTTCGGGCCCCGCTATCGTGATCTCGTGGAAGCCCACCGGAGCGAGTGGAAGTCGGTCGTCCACTACGTGGATCTCCATGGCGCGTCCCCTGTCGGTCGCCCGTACGAGGACCTCCTGCGGGGAGGGAGCGCGACGGAGCCCGCGGTCGAGGTGCCGGAGACAGCCCTCTTCTCCATTCTCTTCACGAGCGGAACCACCGGGCTGCCGAAGGGCATCATGCTGTCCCACAGGAACCTGCTCATCAACTGCGTGAACGTCATGCACGCCTACGGCGTCGACGAGCGCAGCATCAACCTCAACTTCCTGCCGATGTTCTTCTCGGCGTCGATCAACTGCACCATCTGGCCACACCTCTACGCCGGGGCCACCAACGTTATCCTCGAGAAGTTCAGCCCCCAAGTGGTCCTGGGGACGATCCAGGCGGAGCGCGCCACCTACATGGAGGTGGTGCCCACGATGATCATCTCCCTCCTCCAGTTCCCCGACATCCGGAAGTACGACCTGTCGAGCTTGAAGACCGTTGTCTATGGCTCGGCGCCCATGCCGGTCAATCGGCTGCGCGAGGCGATCGAGGTGTTCGGTGACGTCTTCGCCCAGATCTACGGGTTGACGGAGGCGACGTGCGTGTCGACCGTGCTCCGGAAGGATGAGCATCTCGTCGGGGAGGACGAGAAGAAGATCCGGCGCCTGGCCTCCTGCGGACGGGAGGGCCTGAACGTCCACCTCCGAGTGGTGCGTGAGGACGGCACCGACTGCGAGGCGGGCGAGGTCGGCGAGCTCATCATCCGCGGGGACCACGTGATGCTGGGATACTGGCGCTCGCCCGAGGCGACGGCTCAGGCCATCCGGAACGGCTGGCTTCACTCCGGCGATCTGGTCACGCGGGACGAGGACGGGTACGTCTACATCGTCGACCGGAAGAAGGACATCATCATCAGCGGCGGGATCAACATCTCCTCGAAGGAAGTGGAGGACATCGTCTACATGCACCCCGCTGTGCTCGAGGCGGCCGTGATCGGCGTGCCGGACGAGAAGTGGGGAGAGAGCGTGCGGGTCGTAGTGGCGCTCAAGGAGGGGGTGAAGGCCTCGGAGCAGGAGATCGTCGACTTTTGCGCCCAACATTTGGCCGGCTACAAGAAGCCGCGGTCGGTGATGTTCATCGACGCGCTGCCCCGGAACCCGACCGGCAAGGTGCAGAAGCTGGCGCTCCGGGAGAAATACGGAAGACTCTAAAGACTGTTTCATTCCCTGGGCGGGGTGCAATGAGATCCGGCCTAGCACGTTCTCACGGGAGAAATGGGCAGATTGCTTCATTGTCAAATCTACCGAACGGTCAGTAAGCTCGCCGGCAACGCTCCCGTAGCATTGGACCCGGGGCGCCACGACAACTAAAGGGGACTCACACGTGAGGGACATCGGTGGCCGCACACCTCGGACCCCCACTACGTCGTCTGCGGCACTCCGACGGAGTGCGTCGATGGTCTCATGGCGTTCGTGGACGTAGCAGTTGAGCACTTCGTGTTCATCCTGGCCTCGGCGAAGCCCGGGGCCATGCTGGACTGCATTGCCGAACATGTCCCGACCGGTCTATGGCGAGGCGAAGAGTGTCGGGCCTGCGTGCACATCGGAGACAGAGGCAGCCAATGACGGGGTCCCAGATAGGGCGGCTGGCCGGTAAGGTGTGCGTAATCACGGGGGCGGGTTCTGGCATTGGACGCGCGGCGGCGCGGCTGTTCGCGACGGAAGGTGGCAAGGTGGTAGTGGTGGACATCGGCCTCAGCGCGGCTGGCGAGACGGTGAACCTGATCTCGGAGGCGGGTGGAGAAGCCACGGCGGCCGAGGCGGATGTGAGTGATGCCGGGAGCGTGCGGGGCATGCTCACGGTGGCGGTCGACACTTATGGCCGGGTCGACGTGCTGGTGAACAACGCGGGCTACGGATTTGCCGGCACGGTGGAAGCGACGGAGGAATCCGACTGGGACCGACTGATGGCCGTGGACTTGAAGAGTGTGTATCTGGGGTGCAAGTACGTCATCCCGATGATGCGCCGCCAGGGTGGTGGGGTGATCATCAATACCGCGTCAGTCGTGGCCCTCGTGGGGATCGAAAACCGAGCTGCCTACTGCGCCGCGAAGGGCGGCGTGGCCGCGCTGACGAGGGCGATGGCGCTGGATCACGTACGAGATGGTATCCGTATCAACTGCGTCGCGCCGGGCACTGTCGACACACCGTACTTTGCGGGGATTTTCGCCAGCAGCGTGGATCCGGCGTCGCTCCGGGGACAGCTCGAGGCACGGCATCCCATGGGGCGCCTGGCTCGGCCGGAGGAGATCGCATATTCGATGCTTTATCTGGCCTCGGATGAATCATCGTTTTGCACCGGCTCGATGCTCGTGGTTGACGGGGGAATGAGCGCGCGCTGAGGCCGTTTGGACGGACGCTGTTGAAATAGGGGGAAGAGGATGAATTCGACAGATCGGCTCGATGCGGACGTCGTGGTCGTGGGCGGGGGCGGCGCGGGGCTGGCCGCGGCGATCGAGGCGGCGCACGCGGGCGCCAGCGTGATCGTTCTCGAGAAAAATCCGGAGCTCGGCGGCACCACGCGTTTGTCCGTGGGGTCGGTATCGGCCTGCTGCACACCGCATCAGCGGCGAAAAGGGGTCCAGGATTCTCCCCAGGAGTTTTTCGAGGACATGGGGCTCTTCAATCGGCAGCATGGACTGGATGACAGCCGGGACAACTTGGAACTGCGGCGGCTCGCCGCAGAGAAATCGCCGAGAACGATTGAGTGGCTCATGCAAATGGGCGTGGAATTCTTCGGTCCAATGCCCGAGCCGCCCAACCGGCATCCGCGGATGCACAACGTGCTACCCAATGCCTATGCATACATCTACCACCTGGCTCGGCACGCGCGGCGGCTTGGGGTCAAGTTCATGCTTGGGGCTCGCGCGGAGCGACTTCTCCGGGCCCATGACCGTGTTACCGGAGTGATGGTTCAGACGGCCAGCGGCGGAATGCTTGAGATCATGGCGCGTCGAGCGGTCATCCTCGCGTCCGGGGATTACAGCTCGAACCTGGAGATGAAGAAGAGCTACATGTCCCCCCAACTGGCGGAGATCGAAGGCATCAACCCCACGAGCACGGGAGATGGTCACTCGATGGCGCTGGACGTCGGGGCTCAGGTTCTCAACGGCGATCTGTGCCTTGGACCCGAGATTCGTTTCGTGGCACCGCCCCGGAAGCGGCTTGTCTCCCTCCTCCCGCCCTTTGCGCCCCTCGCCAAGGCCATGAATGCGGTCGCCAGCCGGCTCCCCGCGCGCTGGCTGCGGCCGATCATCCTCTCCTTTCTGACGACCTACCTGGCCCCGTCGCCGAAGCTCTTCGAGGAGGGCGCCATCCTAGTGAACCGAGAGGGACGCCGATTTGTCGATGAGCTCACGCGGCCGGCCCCGGCGATTTCAAGGCAGCCTGACCGCGTGGCCTACATCGTCTTCGACGATCGCGTGGCCCGGCGGTTTTCCGAATGGCCGTACTTCATTTCCACTGCGCCGGGCATTGCCTACGCCTTCCTGGCGGACTACCGCCGGAACCGCCGAGACGTGTACGCCCAGGCTTCGACGGTGGACGGCTTGGCGCGGGTCCTTGGCATGCCGACTCCATCGCTTGCACGGACGGTGTCCGATTACAACGGCCTGGTCGATCAAGGGAAGCCGGACACCACATTCGGTCGTGCCATCCTCGGGCCGGGGCTCAAGGTTCCGCCGTTTTATGCGCTCGGCCCGGCCAAGGCCTGGATCGTCGTTACGGACGGCGGCTTGGCTATAACGACGCGGATGGAAGTGCTGGGCCAGAATGGACAGGTGATCCCCGGCCTCTACGCTGCAGGCTCCGCCGGGCAGGGGGGCCTGCTTTTAGAGGCCCACGGCATGCGTCTCTGCTGGGCGTTTACTTCGGGCCGCCTCGCCGGCATGACTGCGGCCGCGGGTTAGCACGAAACTCACTTCGAGGGAGCGTTGTGTGTACGGACTGAACGGAAAGACCGCACTGATCACAGGCGCCGGTTCGGGAATCGGCCGAGCCATCGCGGTTCGCCTCGCTCAGGAGGGGTGCACGATCGCCGTGCTGGATGTCGATGAACAAGGCGCTGAGGAGACCGCTGCTCTGGTACGTGGGCAGGGTGGAAAGAGTATGGTCGTGCCATGCGACGTCAGCATGAGTGCGGATGTCCAGCGCGGTGTTGGCGAGATCCTGCACGCGTTTGAGGAGATTCACATCCTTGTCAACAACGCCGGCATCATTCGCGTCGCCCCCTTGCTGGAGATGCCTCCCGCGGACTGGAATCTTGTCTTCCGCATCAACGTGGACGGCGTCTTCAACTGCTGCCAGGCGGTCGCTCCCCGGATGGTGGCGCGGCGCCAAGGGCGGATCATCAATATCGCGTCCTGGTTCGGCAAGGTCGGCAGGCCCAATTACGGGGCGTACTGCGCGTCCAAGTTCGCGGTAATCGGAGTCACGCAGTCTCTGGCGCAAGAACTCGCGCCGTTTAACGTTACCGTAAATGCCGTCTGTCCGGGGACGGTGATGAATACCGGAATTCGGGCCTATGCCGACGAAAGGTCTCGCAACTACGGGTTACCGACCGCCAAGGACCGGGAGGCGAGCATACCCCTGGGGCGTCTATCTCAGCCTGACGACCCGGCGCGCATTGTCGCCTTCCTGGCATCCGAGGAAGCAGCGTACATGACCGGACAGGCCATCAATATCACCGGGGGTCTTTGGATGCACTGAGGGGATCGGAGGGCAGTCAGATGGTGGGCACCTCGCCGGGACACGTCGGCGGGAGACAGCGGCGAAGAGGGAGACGGGTGTAGCAACGGGACAGGCACCGCGAACGAGCGTGTGTGAAGGAGGAGACCATGCGAGAGGGGCTGAGCTTTTCCGGGGTGATGCCAGCCAACCTGCTTCCGTTCAAGTCCGATTACTCCATCGATGAGACGGACTACCGACGCCATCTCCGATGGCTGGCCGACGTACCCGGTGTCACCGGCATTGTGGTCAACGGCCATGCGGCAGAGGTGTCCTCGCTGTCGCGGGAAGAGCGGCGACGGGCGCTGGCCATCGCGGTGGAGGAGGTGGGGAAGCGCCTGCCATTGATCGCGGGAATCTACACGGACAGCACCTTCGAGGCGGTAGAACTGGCGAAGGACGCACAGGCTGAGGGGGCGCGGGGCGTTCTGATCTTTCCACCGACGCTGTTCATGTGGGGCGGCCAACTTCGGCCCGAGATGGTATTTCGCCACTTCGCGCTGGTCGCCGAAGCGGTGGACTTGCCAATGGTCGTGTTTCAGTATCCGATCGCCTCAGGCATCGGCTATTCTCCTGAGACGCTCACCCAGCTGATTGAGATCCCGCAGATCGCGGCAGTGAAGGAATGGAGCAATGATATCGTAGCGTTCGAGCGGAATCTCCGCGCCATCCGCTCGGCCGGACGGCCCGTGGCCGTGCTGTCGAGCTTCACGATGTCCCTCCTCGCCAGTTTCCTCCTTGGTGCTGACGGCGCCATCTCCGGGATGGGGAGCGTGGCGGCCGATCTGCAGGCGGAGTTGTTCGCCCACGTCCAGCAAGGGGATTTGGAGGCAGCGCGAAAGGTCAACGACCGCCTGGATCCACTTGTCCGGGTGTTCTACGCTCCGCCTTTCCTGGATATGCACAATCGAATGAAGGAGGCGCTCGCGCTCCTGGGGCGCATCAGCCGGGCGGTGGTGCGCCCGCCGCTGCAACCCATCAGCGACGCGGAACGGAACCGAATTCGGGCGGCGCTGGCGGCGGCGGGGCTCGTGTGAGGCAGTGCCGAAGTCGGGGAGGTGAAGAAGGTGTCGCGCGAAGGGTGTGGCAACGCCAGACGGCATCGATGACCAGGAACGGATCCAAAAAAAGGAGGGTAGACATGACCAAGTTTAAGGGCAGAACGATTCAAGGTGTCGGCATGGGACTCGTGATGGTGGCGGCGTTACTCGTCGGCGCCGGCATCCCTCAGGCGAGGGCACAGTCCCTGGATAAAAAGGTCATCAAGATAGGCGTGGCGGCCGCCCTGAAGCAGCCGTTTGGCCAGGCATCTGTGCGAGGGGCGACAATGGCAGCAAAGGAGATCAACGACGCGGGAGGCGTGCTGGGTGCCAAGATCGAGCTAGTGCAGGCGGACACGGAAGCGACGGCACCCAAGGCGACGGAAGCCATCGAGCGTCTCTATTACAGCGACAAAGTGGATACCATCGTCGGGGCATACTCGAGCGAAGAGGCGACAGCCTTTCAGCAGGAAGCAGCGAAGTTGAAGCTTATCATGCTCTTCCACGGCACCACCCACATTCTCGATAACAACTTCAAAGCGGAGCCTGGAAAGTACAAGTACTACTGGAACTATATCGTGTCCGACGTGCAGTATCGAGACTACGTTCGAGATCGTCAGCTGGGTCTGCTGGTGGACGCCCTCAAGAAGCAACTGGGCCTCTCCAAGATCAACGTCGCTGTCATCACGGATGCCGCGCTGTGGACGGAACTGATGCATCCGGGCTTTCAGGAGGCGGTGAAGGCGCGGCCGGACGCCGAGCTTGTCTACGTCGGGAAGATCTCGCGCGACGCGATAGATTTCACCACCGAACTCACGGAGATGCGGAAGAAGAACGTGCAGCTGGTGCTCTGCGCGACCGGCTACTCGGCCGGCTATTCGTTGATGAAGCAGGCCTCCGACCTCAAAGTGCCCGCTTTGTTTGCCGGCATGATCACTCTGTCGTGGAGCACGAGCGACTTCATCAAGGCAGTCGGCGCCGATGCGGCTACCTACACGGTAAGCCTCGGCTTCGGGACGATGGCGACCACGCCGCACACCGTGAAGCTGCTACAGGACTACGCGCGCATCTATGGCGGGGCGCCGCACTTGGATGTCGGCCCGACGTATAACGGCGTCAAGGCGTACGCCAAGGCGGTGCAGTTGGCCCGAAGCCTGGACAAGGACAAGGTCGCGGAAGCGCTGAAGAAGGTCCGCCTGTCGGAGAGCGAGGCCTGGGGCGTGAAGGAGTTCCGGTTCGACGAGAACCAGCGCGTCCTCGTGTCCCCAAAGGACGGGCTGATCATTTACAGCTACCAATACCGTCCAGGGGGAACGGTCGTTCTCTTTGATCCGCCCGAGTATAAGGGCGGGGACCTGATTATCCCGCCGCACATGCTGGAGGCGTGGAAGCGGAAGTAGCGCGCCACGGGGACCGGAGCGAGTCTCGTGGGGCGACCTACGCGAACGGGGGCACGGCCGTGAGTGGGAGGCGGGCCTTGAGGCACAACAGTTGGCGCGATAGCGTCGCACTAGTCGCACTATATGACGCGCACATAGGGACGATGCGAACCGCGGTGCCACCTCGCCCGCCGAGCCCATCACGGCTATGCCCCCGCCGCCGGAGACAAAGGTGAACGTAATCGTGAACGGGATGCTGCTGGGGTTGGGCTACTGTCTCATGGCTGTGGGCATGTCCCTCATCCTCGGCGTGGCCAAGGTATTCGATCTGGTCTATGCGAGCTATTACGCGATTGCCGCCTACATGGTAGTGGCGCTGATCCCAGTTCTGGTGCCGGCGGTCCCGATATGGCTGGTGTTTGTGATTGCTGCCTTTGCGGCGGTGGTCGTCGCGCTTGCCACCCACTACTTTTTGATTCTGCCCATTCGGAAGGAACCGACTTCGGTCCTGGTGTCAACCCTTGCCGTGGCGCTGGTCGTGCAGGAGCTCCTGATTTTCAAAGAGGGAGCCGCACCTGTGTATATGCCGACGGTGCTGAAAGGCGCCATGCCCATATTTGGGATCTGGGTGGTCAACGCGAAGCTTTTGGTGGCAGCAGTCACCATCAGCGTGATGGCATTGCTTTGGCTGTTCCTGACCCGGACACGACTCGGGCTCGCCATCCGCGCCACGGCCGAACAGCCGGAGGCGATGCAACTGGCCGGGGGGAATGTCCGCCTGATCTGGCTCGTGGCGGCCTCGTTGGCAGCGGTGGTCGCCGCGATCGCGAGTCTGCTCCTCGGTTCCAGTTACCCGCCCCATCCTTACATGTGGCTCGATCTGTTGGTGATCGCCTTTGCTGTGATGGTGCTCGGTGGCATGGGAAATATCTGGGCGTGCCTGCCCGCGGGCCTGATCTTGGGGATCAGCGAGGCGGCATTCACGGCGTACGTCCCGTCCGGCGGGATCGTAAAGCGTTCAGTGGGGCTGATCATCATCCTGCTCGTATTGGTGTTCAAGCCGACCGGCCTCTTCGGCGTGAAGGGATGGGAGGAGCAACCGACGTGACGCGGGCTCATTGGCGTATGATCTCGGCGTGCTGCGGGTAAGGAGAACGCTTGATGCGGAACGTCATCGGGTCATCCGAAGAGCTGGATGCCAAGGCGGCGTCCGTCCGCAGGAAATCCCCAACGAAGGAGGGCCAGCGGGTTGTGGGATCCTTGTCGGAGTTAGGGAGGCGGGGGGCGGTATACTTCATAGTTTTGCTGTTTTTCCTGCTCGAGCTGGCATTGCCGCTCGTGGTCGAAGATAAATGGACATTGCGGACCATCATGTTCGCCAACATTTTCGTTATCTATGCGGTTAGCTACGACCTGCTGGCGGGCTACACTGGACTCATAAGCTTTGGGCATTCGCTATTTTTCGGCGGGGCCGGATACGTGTCAGGGCTCTTGAGCCTCAACCTAGGGGTGCCGCTGCTAGCGTCTATGGGGGTCGCGTGGGCGGCGTCACTGGTGGCCGCGCTAGGAGTGGGTTTCATCTGTCTCCGTCTCAAGGGGCCATACCTCGCGGTCGTCACCCTGGTGTTCCCGCTAGTCGCGGCCAATATCGTTCACCTCTCGCCCCGCTACCTGGGCGGTGATGACGGCATCGCCGGATTTGCGCAGCTGGCGTCGGGATCCTTCTACGCACAATTCTATATCGTCCTCCTCGTCACGCTCGGGGCGACCCTGGTAGTCCTGCGGCTGGCGCGAGGCGATCTCGGGCTCATCCTGAAAACAGTCAGGGAGGATGAGTTCGGCGCCGAGGCGTCCGGCGTGAACACGACGAAATATAAGGTGCTGGTCTTCGTTATCAGCGGAGGGTTCGCTGGCCTGGCCGGAACCCTGTTCACCCACATTATGGGGTCTGTCGGGCCGACCACGCTCTCCCTGCATTATTCGATCCTCCCGGTGATCATGATGTCGCTGGGGGGGGCGTCGTCAATCGTGGGAGCGATGATGGGAGCGTACGTCATCACGCTGATGGACCTGTATCTCCAGGCGTTGCCGTACCTGCGTGTGCTCATCTATGCGGCCATCATCATCGTCGTGCTTCGGTTTTTCCCGGGTGGGCTGATGGCCGTCGTAAGAAAAACCTAGGAGATGACCATGGCGACCGTCCTGGAGGTTCGAGGACTGACAAAGCGATTCGGCGGATTGATGGCCGTGAAGGATCTCTCCTTTTCGGTGGACGAAGGCCGGGTTCTTGGCATTGTGGGGCCGAATGGGTCCGGGAAGACCACGACCTTCAACTTGATCACCGGATTCATCAAGCCGGATTCGGGACGCGTGGTATTCGATGGCCGAGACATCACCCACCTCAAGCCGTACCAGATCGTGGACGGAGGAATCGCGCGGACATTCCAGATTGTCCGGGTCTTTCGTGGCCTATCCGTGTACGAAAATGTGAGAGCCGCCGCATTGCTCCGAACGAGCCGTGGTGACGCATTGGAGGATCGGATCACTCAAGTGTTGACTGTTGTCGGCCTGGCGGGCAAAGAAGGGCAGCGAGCGGGAAGCCTGCCGATCGGAGACCTTAAGCGCTTGGAGATCAGCCGGGCGTTAGCTACGAACCCCCGCTTGGTGATGTTGGACGAACCATTCAGCGGGCTTAGTCATGCTGAGGTGAGTGAGATCTCCGGGCTTCTGCGGAATCTGATCAACCGCGGATTGACGGTCGTCATCGTGGAGCACGTGCTCCGGGAACTGAGGAGGCTGGCCGAGCAGGTTATCGTCCTGGATTTCGGCGTGAAGATTGCCGAAGGCAAATTCGACCAAGTGATCGAGCTGCCAGTAGTGCGAGAAGCGTACCTTGGAGGGGCGACGGGTGCTTGAGATAGAGTCGCTCACGGTTCGGTACGGCGCGGCGTATGGGGTCGAAGGCGTGTCTGTCAACGTGCGAGAAGGGGAGTTCGTGGCCATGATCGGCCCGAATGGAGCGGGCAAGACCACGTTGTTGCGAGCGATATCGGGTCTGGTACCCATCAGCTCAGGGAGAGTCAGCTTGAACGGACGGCGCGTTGAAAGGCTCGACCCCTGGAGGATCGCCCGCCTAGGAATTATCCACGTGCCTGAAGGACGGAAACTCGTGGGAACGGCCTCGGTACTCGACAATCTCAAGTTGGGCGCGTATGTGCAGTGGGGAGAGCTCCGGGCTCGATTGCCGCTGGTGTACGAGATGTTCCCAGTGCTGCGGGAGCGGGCGAAGCAACAGGCGAGGACCTTGAGTGGCGGAGAGCAGCAAATGGTGGCGATCGGACGGGCCTTGATGGGGGGACCCAAGGTGCTATTGCTGGACGAGGTTACCTTCGGGCTGGCACCACGACTGGTCCACCTGCTGCGCGGCAAGCTGAAGGAGCTTCATGAGCTGGGGATCAGCATCCTGCTGGCAGAGCAGAACGCGGAGCTGGCGCTGACGTTGGCCCAGCGCTGCTATGTTCTTGAGCACGGGAGCGTTGTCAGGGAAGGCCCGGCCGCGGAACTCAGGGCCGACCCTGGGGTGCGGGCAAGCTACCTCGGACTCTAGCTGCGGCAGAAGTAGCGACCAGGACCTGTGCCGAGCCACCGGATCTCACGCGCGGCTCACCGGCTTTCGTCTGAGAAACGCAGTGGCGACTTTGACTCATTCTTGCCTCTTTTCGGTTCTTGGGTCCCTGGGGCACAGAAGACGATTCTGAACGTCAGGGAAGGTTTTTATGGCGGTCGTAGGGAAAATCGGCCGGAAAATCAGCCCGGCCCGAGCGTAGCCATCTGGACGGGTATGGGCAAGGGCAAACGGGTGAGGGCCTCTGCTACACTACGGGCTAATTTCCGACGACGGCCCGAAGAGCGCGTTCGAGCTGGCGATGGAACGCCTCCGGCAGAAGGACACGGAGGCCAGCATCGATGATCGCCCACTCACCGACGCGCAGAAAGCCGCCATCGACGAGGCCCGCCAGTTCTACAAAGCGAAGGTCGCCGAGCGCGAGATCCTCCACCAAGCCGCGCTTCGCAACGCCGGTACCCACGAGGAGATCGAACGGCTGAACGAGGATCTACGGCACGACAAGGAAAGGCTGGCGAATGATCGCGACCGTAAGATCGCCGAGATCAGGAGAGAAGAGTCCTCGTAGGCGCAGCACCCTTCACCCGTGTTCAGCGACCTGGTGCGCGCGATTTTGAAGCCGCAAGCAGCTAAGATCAAGAATTATTCCAGTAGGTCGTGGGCACCGTGTAGCATTCAGCGTTGCGGGCCCCCGCAACAACGCAAGATGAACCATCTCAGCTTTCCGAATGCGCGATCGCCCGTTAGTCGGTTTGTTGGGGACGAGGGTCCTGAGCGCCCCGGGGAGGGAACTCCAGGCGCGTGGGATTGCTGCCCAATTGGGATGAACACAGGGTCACTCAGCGGCACTATGCCTCAGGCCAAAGCTCAAGTTGGTGCGAGCTTAGCGCATCCAGTATCATCGGAGTGTGATCCGGGTTTGGTCTCTTAATCAGCGGGTCGGAGGTTCGAGTCCTCCACGGCCCACCACTTGAATCGGCCACTTCCGGCACATCGGGGGTGGCCGATGCCGTTTTTGCTACCACTCTAGTCGTCTAGGCGATTGACTGCCGCTTTGTTTCCCATCGGCCCGACCCGCGCGTTGAGCGGCGCGGCGCAGCACAGTGGGCACGAAGTACTTGCCGGACCCTCGACCCTTCTTGGGATCGTTCGCAACCGGACCGTTGTGAACACAGGCGGTAGGTGATCTGCCCCCCGGGGGCGCCGGCGTCCGGGTCTGGGGGCTTACGTCATGGTGACGGGGGCCAAGCAACGGGGGAGTGATGCCGGAGGGCGTTCATGTTGCCTATCCTCTCGGATGCGTCCGACCTCGACGGGGCAATCACCGTCTCGGCGATCGGGATCGCCGCCATGGTAAAATTAGACCCTTTCCGGGAGGGGACACCACGATGCAGCTCTCCGACCCGACACGGCTCCAATCCAGCATCGACGCGGATCCCGAGTTCCGCATGGCCGCGCGCTACTGGAATGCCACGCTCAGCCTCGAATCGCCGTCGTGCGCCCTTCGCATCGAGATTGCGGACGGCCGGGTCGCGAGCTGCCGGGAGAGCGCGCCCGGCCAGCCGGCCACGATCACCGTCGTCGCGCCGGACGACGGCTGGGCGCAGTTTCTCGCCGCGGTGCCGCGGCCGTTCTACCAGGACCTGCTCGGGGGCTGCGTGCAGCATCACGGGTTCCAGGTTGTCGGAGACATGCTCTCGCTGAGCGCGTACTACCAGGCCGCCGCGCGGCTTTTCGCCGTGATGCGCACGCTTCGCGCCTCCACCGGAGAGGGACGCTGATGGCTCGCTTCGATGCTGCCACCGGCCGCTACGTGTACCTCGCGATCGACGGGGTGGAGTACCGCGTCTACTTCGAGGAGGCGGGCGCGGGGATCCCGCTCCTGCTCCAGCACACCGCGGGCGCCGACGGCCGTCAGTGGCGCCACTTGCTCGAGGACGCCGACGTCGGCCGGCACTTCCGGATGATCGCGTACGACCTTCCGTACCACGCGAAGTCGGTGCCGCCGGCCGCCGTCGAGTGGTGGACGGAGGAATACCGGCTGACGCGGGACTTCTTCATGAAGGTGCCCGTCACGCTGGCCGCCGAGCTCGCGCTCGACCGCCCGGTGTTCATGGGTTGCTCGATCGGCGGCCACCTGGCCGCCGACCTCGCCTGCTACCATCCCGGCGTCTTCCGCGCGGCCATCGGCCTGGAAGGGTCCCTCTGCACGCCCGCTCGCCGCGACCTCTCGTTCCTCCACCATCCGCGCATCAGCAACGAGTACCGGGCCGGCCTCATGTACGGCATCACGGCACCCCAGAGCCCGGAGGCCTTCCGCCGCGAGACCGCGTGGGTCTACTCCCAGGGAGCGCCCGGGGTCTTCAAGGGCGACCTCCACTACTACAACGTCGATCACGACCTCACGGGCCTCGCCGCCAACATCGACACCACGAAGACACCGCTCTACGTCCTCACCGGCGAGTACGACTGGTCGAGCACGCCGGCGATGGGCCAGGCGCTGGCGGCAGCGGTACGCGGCGCGACCTTCCGCGCCATGCCCGGTCTCGGGCACTTCCCCATGTGCGAGAACCCCGCCCGCTTCCGCGAGCACATCCTTCCCGTGCTCGACGAGATCCGGACCCGCCCTTCGGACTGATTGTCGCGCCGGCGCCCGCTCCCGCCTCGACTACCTGTCGGCCCACACGTCCTGCATCCGACCGAAGTTGAAGATGTTGTGGTGGGGCACGAGCCCCTTCACGTGGGGCCTGTGTGAAGTAGTCGAGGCGGTGGGCGAGAGTGGGCCGGGCCGCGGCCTTCTCGAGTTTTCGGGAATCAATCAATGATCGTGCGAACGAGCGGTGGGTCGAGCCGAGCGATCGAAGACATAGACCGGTCGTGAATGCGCGGTGGAGCAAGGACTGGAACAGATGATCGGCTTGCGCAAGCGCGATCTCGATGCCGCGGTTCATGGACAGGGAGTACTGCGAGGCGGCTCCCGTGAGGCGCAGCAGGCCGCCGATGACGACCGGTCCGGCCGCCGCGCTGGAGGAAGTGGTGCTTCGTCCGGCATCACCGGCCGGGGTTGACCCGGCCCAGGTCCACTTCGTCTTCTCGCAGAAAGCCCTTGCCGTCGTAACGGTCGTAGGGGAAGGGCGAGAACTTGGCGAACTTGTCGCGGAATCGCAACCCGACCGGGCGCGAATCAGGCGAAAATGCGAAGTCCTCCGGCTTTCCCTGGACGACCTCTACCAGGTCGTACTGCCTGCTTCCCAGCCCGATGATCTCGCCGGTGACAAGCTGGATCTCTTCGCTGACACCTGGTGCTCGGGAAGAGCACGCCTCGAACTTGCGCTCGCCCGCGTCCAGCACCCCCTTCTCGGCAGCCGTGGAGCCGGAGATCCCGATGGCGCCGGTCGCCTTGTCGATGCATGCCTTGTCAATCGCCACCGGGTCATAGCTGGCGAAGACGCCCAGATTCGGGACAATGGGCATGTCGCTGAAACCCTGACAGTCACATCCAGGCGTGAGATCCAGAGCCAGGTTGATGAACGCGACCTTCCCCTTGCCCACGGCCTTGATGGTCGCGAGGCAGGCATCGGCAATGGCAGCATTGGCTGCTTCCTGATTGGCGTTGTGCACCTCCAGGACACCGCAACTGGTCATGGGACCCATGCAGGCGCGGCAGGTGGGGCAGTTCTCCTGATCCCATTCGATGGACTTGTCCCTGACGTGTACGAGGCCGTAAGGGCAGATGTCTTCCAGCCATTTCCCGCCGTTTCCGCCATTGAGGCCCGCGAGCTTCTCCGGGTGAAGCGTCGCCGCCCCGGTGAAGCCATAACGTGGATGGCCACCCATGTGGACGTTGAATTTGCCTCGCTTGGACTGTGCGCCGATGCCGAGGTTCTTGATGGCTCCTCCGATGACGCCCATGGCGTGGCCCTTGAAATGGGTCAACGTGATGAGGACGTCGGCCGCGGCGATGGCAGTGGCAATGAAAGCCTCCTTGAGGATGTACCCTTCCGGAAGGTCGACCCGGTAATCGTCGGTCCCCATGAATCCATCGGCGCAGATGAACGGGCACCCCAGAACGGCGGGACTGTATCCGTTGCGCTCGGCCGTGGTGAGGAAGTCCAGTTCGGTGACGCGGCTGGCGTAGGGGCTGTACGGCAGCGTCGTGGTGTCGCACACGAAGGGTCTTCCGCCCAGGCTCTTGACCCGGTCCGCCAGGGCCCGAGCGTACACGGGGCGCAGATAGCCGGTGTTGTTCCACTCTCCGCAGTGGGTCTTGATAGCCACCACGTCCTTCGGCTTGATCAGCTTGTCGAAACCGGCCGCGTCGAACACGGCCAGCAGCTTGGGCACCAGGCCCGTCTCGAGCGATGCGCTCCGGGCATTCATGTAATACACAGTGGAAGCCATGGCCCCTCCTTTTGGTTAGCGCTCAGTCCAGATTTCCCGTTCCGGCCTTCCGATCGTCACGACGAGCTTCAGCGGCGCGATCTCGCGGTAATCTCCTCGAAGACCGGCATGAGCGATCGCCATCTATTCGCCATTCATGATGAGATCGTCACGGTCCCGAAAAAGCCAGTGGTTGCGGTCACCTCCTCGGCGGCTGAGACAGGCAGACGCGTGGCCGCACGAGGAGACTATGCGCCGAGATGGTGGGCCCTCAATAGTGCGATTGGTGCATTCTCGTGAGACGATCGCGCTACGAGCGGCGGCGGCGCCTGGCAACGCCCGATGGGCCGGCCCTGGGGGCCGCCGCGTCCGCGAACAGGCGTTATGTTATCTACGCACTCTCGCGAATGATTTCGACCTGCTACAGATCAGCGATCTGGATCACCATCCAAGCTGACTCCAAATACCGCTTCAGTGCTCCCACAGCCAGATCCTCACCCACCATCGCCACTAGAGCCGCAGCATGCCCGATGCTGCGAGCAGGGCACTCATCAAAGAATCGTAGCGTCGCAACAGGATCCACCCTCACCGTGGTCATGGCGGCTCCCCTTCCGGGTCAGTCCTTCGGCAGCCCGAGCACGCGCTCGGCGAGGATGTTCCGCATGATCTCGGAGGTGCCGCCCTGGATGGTGTTCCCGCGCGAGCGCAGGGCCCGGTACTGCCACCGCCCGTCCTCGGGCGTCCACTCGCTGCCCGCCCCGAGCGTGGCGTAGGCGCCCTGCATCTCCAGTGCGAGCTCCGCTACCTTCTGCCATGTCTCGCTGAAGAACAGCTTGGAGGCCGAGCCCTCCGGTCCCGCCGGCTCGCCCCTCAGCAGCCGGGTGAGGATGCGCAGGTTCGCGTATCGCAGGGTCTCCGTGTCGATGTACAGCTGGGCCAGGCGCTGGCGGATGAGGGGGTCACCGGCAGCGGACCGCCCGGCGCGGGTAGGCGTGCGCGCCTGCGCGAGCAGCTCGGCGAGGCCCTGGCGCAGGATGAGTTGGCGCGTGAGGGTCCGGGGTCCGCGCTCGAACATGAGCGTTGTGATGGCCACCTTCCACCCGTCGTGCTCCTGCCCCAGCACGCCGTCCGCCGGCACCTCCACGCCGTCCAGAAACACCTCGCTGAACTCGGCGTCGCCGCTCATCTGGCGCAGCGGCCGCACCGTGAAGCCGGGGCTCTTCATGTCCACCAGGAAGTAGGTCAGCCCTCGGTGGCGGGCCGCGCTGGGGTCCGTGCGCGCCAGGATCGTGCACCAGTTGGCGTAGTGCGCGAAGGACGTCCAGACCTTCTGCCCGGTGATGCGGTAGGCCCCCTCCCTGCGCTCGGCCCGGGTCTGGAGCGAGGCCAGGTCGCTGCCCGCGCCCGGCTCGGAGAAGCCCTGGCAGAAGACGTGCTCGGCGGCCAGGATGCGGGGCAGGTGGAAGCGCTTCTGCGCCTCCGTGCCGTGGACCATGATGGCGGGGCCGGCCATGTCCAGGCCGATCGCGTTCGCGAGCTCGGGCGCCCGCGCCCGTGCCAGCTCCTCGTAGAAGATCGCCTGCTCCATGACGGTGGCGCCGCGGCCGCCGTAGGCGATTGGCCAGTGCAGTCCCACGTATCCGGCCGCGTGCAACCGTCGCTGCCAGTCGATGAGGAATTCCGCACGCGCCTCGGGGCTGCCCAGAGCCTGCCGGGTCTTTTCCCAGTCCCGCGGGCAGTGCGCCTCGAGCCAGGCCCTGAGCCCGTCGCGGAACGCCTCCTCCGTGGGGGACAGCTTGAAGTCCATGGCGTCTCCTTGAGGCTGTCTAGTCTCGCGTCCTCATCTCCGCTTCCGCTTTCTCCAGCCAGTACGTCCTGCCGAGCTCGGCCGCGCGCCCCAGCTCCACCGCCGCGGGGCCGTTCGAGTAGCGGCCGAGGCTTGCGTATCGTCGTTTGAACTTCATCGTCGTCTTCCTGTCAGATTATTGGTCGTCGCGTCGCCGGAGCCGCAGGGTTAGTATGGCCGCACTGTAGCGATGAGCGTGTGACCCGTCAAGGAAGCGAGGCCTCCATGAAGGTCCATCTCCCGTACGGCGGACGACGATCGAGGCCGAGCTGCCCGAGAACACCCGGCTTCTCTCCAACGTCGAGCAAGCCCGCCTGCCCCCGCTGGCTCCCGGCCACGGTTCGTCTGCGCGGTGACAGCCGCCGTCTCCGAGAACGGGCTTTGCTCAGAAAATCGGCGTGTAAGTACCCGATTTTCATGTGGCAGGGTGGGCCAGTGGCCCATGTTCGTTTATGTTGACTACGCGCCAGATTTCCCGAGGGGGAAAGCCGATGACGACGGCGGATCTCAATCCTGCGCAGCAGCTGATGGCGCAGGGCTACTACTGATCGGAGGCGGTCCTGCTGGCCGTGTGCCGGCACCTGGGAATCGAGTAGGAGGTCGTTCCCGGCATCGCCACCGCCTTCGGCGGAGGCATCGGTGGAACCGGGTCAGTGTGCGGAGCCCTGGCCGGGGCGGTCATGGCCATCGGCCTGCGGCACGGGCGGCGCGATCCGGCGGAGCGCGATGCCAAGGCCTATGCCTTGACGCAGGAACTGCGCCGTCGCTTCGAGGCCGCCATGGGCCACGTGGACTGCCGAGACCTGACGGGAATGGACCTCGGCACGCGGGAAGGCGTCAAGCGATTCTACGCCTCGGACGTGCCCCGGACCGTCTGCATGCCCGCGGTGGGCGTCGCCTACCAGACCGTGGTGGAGCTGCTGCAAGCGCCCTGAGGCAAACGATGAGAGCCGCCGTGGCGCAGATGAGGGCAAGACGGCGAAAGGACGGCCACTGAGGAGGTGACCATGGACAAGGAAGATCTCTGGGAGCGGTTCCAGACGCACATGGGCTACACGGACGCGGAGATGGCCGTCTTCCGGTCGGATCCGCTGAAGGTGAAGATGGTGACCGAGAGCCCCGAGTTCGTGACGTCCCGCATCGTCGCCGAGGTGATCGAGTCCCACGGGTGCCACGCCCATCACACCGTGGGGCAGACGTTCGTCATGGACGGCAATGGCCAGATGATCACCCGGGAGTGCCCGGAGAAGATGTGCATCTTCGCCCTGGCCGCCCTCGAGAGCCCGGTGAACCAGATCTACGAGCGCTTCATCGCCCACTCGGACCCGAACAACGAGCGGACCGCGGTGGTGCAGTGCTCGGACGTGGGGCTCGACAAGGGAGGGTGGGGCAAGATCCTCATGAAGGTCTCCGTGGAGCGCGTGAAGTAGAATCCGCCAGGGCGATGCGTGATTACAAGACACGACCCCGATACCCGATACCAGTGACCACCTTGAGGAGCGTGGCCTGGATCGTCGCGCTGGCGCTCTCCCTGAGCGCGTGCAGCATGCCCTACATCCCGGGCGTGACCTCGGGCCCTCCCGTTGCCGGCGTGACGCTCAAGGATTCCAGCGGCCGCGTGGTGGGGAGCGCCGTGCTTCTACAGGGAGATGACGGAGTCCGTATTCTGCTCGATCTCAAGGGTGTCACGCCGGGCATCAAAGCCGTCCACATCCACGAGGTGGGACGATGTGATGCGCCGAACTTCGACTCCGCTGGCGCCCACTTCAACCCGAAGAAGGCCGAGCACGGCACCGAGAACCCGCGCGGGCCTCACGCGGGCGATCTCCCCAACATCACCGTGGACGCCACAGGCTATGGCCACCTCGAGGTCACCGATCCCCGCGTGACCCTCAAACCCGGGTCGGCGTCGCTGCTCGATGGCGGGAGGACCGCCCTTGTCGTGCATGAGGGCCCCGATGACATGCGGACCGATCCGGCCGGCAACAGCGGCCGCCGCATCGCGTGCGGGGTCATCGAGCGCGGCGGCTAGGGCCGGCGGGTGATAGGCCACGGCCTTCCAGCCGTCCTTGCACAGGCAGATGTGGACCTGCGCGTCGACGATCATTGCAGAACCTCGGCGCCCTTGCCGACTTCCAGCTCGCAGGCGTTCACCGTCATCGACAGCATGCTGTAATAGCCGATCGCCCCCGTGAGCTGGATGAGTCCGTCATCGCCGAGCCGTGTCCGGAGCGCCTTGAACGTCGCGTCGTCAACCCGATGCTTGCGGATGA
>JAUSJX010000044.1 GCA_030647435.1 Candidatus Rokuibacteriota bacterium | reverse complement strand
CCAGCATCCCATCGGCCCCTTCATCTCAGACTTCTGCTGCACGGAAGCCAAGCTGGTTATCGAGCTCGACGGTGGTCGGCACGCGCTGCGGCTGCGTGACGATCAGGTACGCACGGAGTACATCGAGTCCCAAGGGTACGTGGTCCTTCGCTTCTGGGACAACGAGGCCTTGACGAATACGGAGGGCGTACTTCACCGCATCGTTGAGGCGCTTGGCGTCAAGGGATCTCCCCCCTCACCCTACCCTCTCCCCAAAGGGGAGAGGGGTCCGGGAAGGCCTATTCGAATGAAACCCTCTCCCCAGCGGGGAGAGGGTAGGGTGAGGGGGCCAGAGGTGAGGGGGCCAGAGGTGAGGGGGCTGTGAGCGAGGGTGAGCGGCGGGTTTTTACGGTCTCTGAGCTGACGGTGCGGCTCAAGGCGGCGCTCGAGGAGACATTTCCGGGCGTGTGGGTCGAGGGGGAGATCTCGAACCTGCGCACGCCCGGCTCGGGCCACGCCTACTTCACGCTCAAGGACGAGGGCGCGCAGCTCTCGGCCGTCCTTTTCCGCGGGCGGGGCAGGCGCGTGCGCTTCGATCTTGAGGACGGCATGCAGGTGCTGGCCTTCGGCGGCCTCGACGTCTACGCCGCGCGCGGGCAGTACCAGCTGGTCGTCGAGATGATGGAGCCCAAGGGTCTCGGCGCGCTCCAGCTCGCGTTCGAGCAGCTCAAGCGCAAGCTCGCGGCGGAAGGCCTCTTCGACGAGGGACGCAAGCGGCCGCTGCCGGCCTTCCCGCGCGTGATCGGCGTCGTCACGTCGCCCACGGGCGCCGCCATCCGAGACATCCTCAACATCATCGGCCGCCGCTTCGGCGACCTGCGCATCCTCATCGCTCCCGTCCGCGTGCAGGGCGACGAGGCGCCCGGCGAGATCGTCAAGGCTTTGGAGAATCTCCAGACGGTTCCGGATCTCGACGTCGTCATCGTCGGCAGGGGCGGCGGCTCGATCGAGGACCTCTGGGCCTTCAACGACGAGGGCGTCGCGCGCGCCATCGCGGCCTGCCGCGTGCCCGTGATCTCCGCCGTCGGCCACGAGACGGACTTCACCATCGCCGACTTCGTGGCCGACCTGCGCGCGCCGACCCCTTCGGGAGCGGCGGAGCTCGTGGTGCGGGAGAAGCTCGTGGTGATCGAGACGCTCGCCGATCTCTACGCGCGGCTCAAGCAGGCCGTGACCGCCGAGGTCGCGGCGTACCGGGAGCGCGTCCTATTCCTGAGCCGTCGCCGCGTGCTGACGGATCCCGCGCGGGCGCTCCGCGATCTCCACCGCCGCCTCGACGAGCTCCAGGGCCGCCTGCGCCTGGGCCTCCGCGCGAGCCAGCGCCAGGTCAGGCACCGCGTGGCACTCGCCACCGGCGCCTTGCGCTCGCGCAATCCCTTGGCTAGGATTGCCGGCGGCGCGGCGATGCTGGGCCAGCTGAGGGGCCGGCTCGTGGCCTCGGCCGCGCACAGCCTGAAGGCGTCGCGCTCCCGCTTCGCCGAGACGGTCGGCCGGCTCGAGAGCCTCTCGCCGCTGGGGGTGCTGGCGCGCGGATACAGCCTGACGCGCCTGCCCTCGGGGGCCGTCGTGCGGAGCGCCGGGCAGGTCGCCGTGGGCGACCCCCTCGAGATCCTCCTGTACCAAGGCGCGCTCGGAGCGCGCGTGACCGACGTCAAGGAACGGGATGAAAGACATCAAGTTTGAGGACGCGGTCCAGCGGCTCGAACAGATCGTGGACCAGCTCGAGGCCGGCGATCTGCCGCTCGAGCAGTCGCTCAAGGTCTTCGAAGAGGGCGTCGCGCTCGCCCGCCGCTGCGCCAAGTACCTCGAGGAGGCCGAGAAGCGCATCGAGCTCCTCACCAAGGACGAGTCGGGGCTGCTCAAGGTCGAGCCCTTCGAGTGGGACAAGGACGCCCAGTCGTGAAGGTCGCCAAGTCGTGAAGACCGGTAAGCCGTGAGCTTCGATCTCGCCGCCTACATGGTCGAGCGGGCCCGCGCCGTCGACCAGGCGCTCGGCCGCTTCCTGCCGGCCGAGTCGGCGCCGCCCGAGACGCTCCACCGGGCCATGCGGTACAGCGTCTTCGCCGGCGGCAAGCGCCTGCGCCCCGTCCTCGTCATCGCCGGCGCGGAGGCGGTCGGCGGCAGGCCGGACGACGTCATGCCGACGGCCTGCGCCGTGGAGATGATCCACACGTACTCGCTGATCCACGACGATCTGCCCGCCATGGACAACGACGACTTCCGCCGCGGCGTGCCGACCAACCACAAGGTGTTCGGAGAGGCCCTCGCCATCCTGGCGGGGGACGCGCTGCTGACCTTGGCGTTCCGCCTGCTGGCCGACAATGTGCCGGCCACGTCGAACGGGCCGCGGCTCCGTGACGTCCTCGTCGAGATCGCCGACGCCGCGGGAAGCCCGGGCATGGTCGGCGGACAGGTGGCCGACATCGAGTGCGAGGGCAAGCCGGCCGACGCGGAGATGGTGGACTACATCCACACCCACAAGACGGCCGCCCTGATCCGCGCCTCGATCCGCGCCGGCGCCATCCTGTCGGGCGCGACGCCGGCCCAGCTCGACGCCCTCGGCGTCGTGGGCGGCGCCCTCGGGCTGGCCTTCCAGATCATGGACGACATCCTCGACGTCACCGCGACGACGGAAGAGCTCGGCAAGACGGCGGGCAAGGACCAGGCGCAGCAGAAGGCGACGTACCCGGCCGTCCACGGCATCGAAGCCTCCCGCCGCCGGGCGCAGGCCCTCGTCGCCGAGGCGCACGCCGTCCTTGCTCCGTTCGGGCCGCGATCTCAGCCGCTCAGGGAGCTCGGCACCTTCATGATCGAGCGGAAGGCCTGAGCGTGTCCGAGATCCGCACCGTCCACGCCCGCGAGGTCCTCGACTCGCGCGGCAATCCCACGGTCGAGGTCGAAGTCTGGCTCGACTCGGGCGCCTTCGGCCGCGCCATGGTGCCCTCGGGCGCCTCGACCGGCACGCGCGAGGCGGTCGAGCTGCGCGACGACGACGACACCCGCTACGGCGGCAAGGGCGTGCGCCAGGCGGTGCGCAACGTGACGGAGACGATCGCCCCCGAGGTCGAAGGCCTCGAGGCGACGGAGCAGGCCGCCGTGGACCGCGCGCTGCTCGAGCTCGACGGCACGCCGAACAAGTCGGGCCTCGGCGCCAACGCGCTCCTCGGCGTGTCGCTGGCCGTCGCGCGCGCCGGCGCCGACGAGTGCGGCCTGCCGCTCTACCAGTACCTGGGCGGGCCGGGCGCCCGGATCATGCCGGTGCCCATGATGAACGTGCTCAACGGCGGCGCGCATGCCGACAACGGCCTGGACATCCAGGAGTTCATGATCGTGCCCGCGGGAGCGGGCTCCTTCGGCGAGGCCCTCCGCGTCGGCGTCGAGGTCTTCCACGCGCTCAAAAAGCTGCTCAAGGAGAAAGGCCTCTCGACGGGCGTGGGCGACGAGGGCGGCTTTGCCCCGAGCCTGCCCGGCAACGAGGCGGCGCTCGACTTCGTGCTGCGCGCCATCGAGCGCGCCGGCTACCGGCCCGGGGAGGACGTCTTCCTCGCCCTCGACCCGGCGGCGAGCGAGTTCGGCAAGCACGGGCGCTACCGCCTGCGCGCCGACCGTGCCGACAAGTCCCGCGAGGAGATGATCGCGTTTTACGAGCAGCTCCTCTCGCGCTACCCCATCTGCTCGATCGAGGACGGCCTGGGCGAGGACGACTGGGAGGGGTGGCGGGCGCTGACGCAACGGCTGGGCTCGCGCATCCAGATCGTGGGGGACGACATCTTCGTCACCAGCCCGGCCATCCTCCAGGAGGGCATCCGCAAGGGGATCGCGAATGCGATCCTGGTCAAGCTGAACCAGATCGGGACGCTGACCGAGACGCTCGAGACGATCGAGCTGGCCAAGCGCGCCGGCTACGGCACGATCATCTCGCACCGCTCGGGCGAGACCGAGGACACCTTCGTCGCGGACCTGGCCGTCGCCGTCAACGCCGGGCAGATCAAGACCGGCTCGCTCTCCCGCGGCGAGCGCACCGCGAAGTACAACCAGCTCCTGCGCATCGAGGAGGAGCTGGGCCCGTCTGCCGTCTGGCCGGGCCGGGCGGCCTTCGGGAGCCGGGCGCAGTGAACGTGCGCTCGCTCCGTCTCGTCCGCACGGCGGTGCTCGCGGTGCTGGCCGTCTCGTTCGCCGCCTACGGCGGGCAGAGCCTCACGCGCGTGTGGACGCTCAAGAAGGAAGTCGAGAACCTCGAGCGCGAGGTGGGCGCGCTCCGCGCCGAGACCGCGCGGCTGACGGCCGATGTGGATCGCCTCCGGACCGATCCCGATTACATCGAGCAGATCGCCCGCGACAAGCTCGGGCTGGTCAAGCCCGGCGACCGCGTGCTCAAGCTGCCGCCGGCCTCCGGAAGCCGCTAGACTACCGGGGCCCCCATGGACGCGCTCCTGCCGATCCTGTTCGTCGTCGCCCTCGTCTTGAACGTCCGCGCGTCCTTCAAGCTGAGCCTCGACTGGCGCGGCATGCTGACGACGGTGCGTTTCGTCCGCGATGCGTACGCGCGCCGTTCCGCGCTGCCGACCGAGGAGGCGCTCGAGCACGACCCCCAGGCGCCCGTCTTCCTCCACCTCGTCCCGGCCTTCCAGGAGCCCGACATCGCGGGCACGGTCAAGGCGCTCTGCGCCTCGCGCTACCCGCACCCGGGCCTCCATGTCGTCGTCGTGACCAAGAAGGAGGAAGAGCGCGCGCCGCACCCGGCCATGGGCGTGTGCACGGGCGAGCTGGTGCGCCGGCTCCGCGAGACCCTGCCGCCCTACCAGCAGAAGCGCCTCGCGCATCTCGTCATGCCGGGGCCCGGCCGCAAGGCGCAGCAGCTCAACTGGGCGCTCCGCCCCGAGGCCCTCCGCGAGATCCTGGGCGACTCCTTCGATCCGTCGCGCGTCTTCGTCGGCGTGAGCGACGCCGACTCGATCCCCGACCCCGACACGTACCGCTGGATCGCTTCGCTCGAGCTCGGGGGGCAGGGGAGCCTCGCGTACCAGGGCATCACGCTGTCGCTCGCCAACTACGACCGGCTCGACATCCGCGGGAAGATCTGCGCCATTCAGCAGTCGTCCATCTTCATCCGCGTCTCGATCGCGCGGCTCATCAACGAGGTCAAGCGGGTGCGGCTGTTCGACGGCTTCTCCGCGCGCTTCCCGCGGCTCGGGCGGCTCGCGCGCCCGGCTTTCGAGCTCTGCTTCCGCCGCTCCCAGATCTGCCTCGGCCACAACCAGTTCGTGCGCCTGGACGTGATGCAGTCCCTGGGCGGCTTCCCGACCTCGGGCGCCACGGAGGATTCCACGCTCGGCTACGCGCTCGGCGCGCGCGGCATCCTGATCCAGGCGATGCCGATGGTCGAGCTGATGGATCTGCCCGAGACGCCCGACAAGATGGTCCGTCAGAACGCGCGCTGGTACCTGGGCGTGCTCGACGACATCCCGTTCCTGCGGCGCGTCTTCCGCGAGCGCCCGACAGCCTTCAACCTGGCCCAACTGGTCCGGCACGTCGGCAACAAGGTCGTCGAGTGGCCGATCGCCGCGCTCGTGTATCCGGCGACGGGCTACCTCGGCTGGTGGCTCGCCTACATGTACCGCGGCCGCCACCCGTGGCTCTTCTACCTGGCGACGGGCGCGCCGACGCTCTCGCTGATCCTGACCGTGTGGGTGGGCGGCATCGTCACCCAGAACCTCGTCGAGGAGCTGCGGCCGTATCTCCCGCGCGAGGTGGACCTGCGCCGCAAGAGCCTCAAGGAGAAGTTCCTCGGCACCTTCCGCTGCCAGACCTACTGGCTGCTGGCGACGCGCGGGGCCTGGCGCGTGCTCTGGAGCATCGCCCGCACCGGCCGCTACGAGTCCGGCAAGACCGACCGCATCACCCGCGCCGCCGGCGCCTGAGCGGCATCCAGGAGACGCATATGGCCGACCGCATCCCGCTCATGGAGATCGGCACGCTGCAGGCGCGCCTGGGAGACCTCAAGGCGAAGAAGGGCGCCCCGCCGTGGTCGGAAGCGATGGTAATGACCGACGACATCCAGGCCTTCATCATCTGCCACGCCCCCGGGCATCCGAACGACACGCACTACCACCTGCACGACGAGTGGTGGGTGGTGCTGCAGGGCAAGATCGACTGGCACATCGAGGACGCGCCCGCGACTGTCCACGCGCGAGCCGGCGACTTCGTCTTCGGCCCCAAGAACCGCTGGCACCACGTCGAGCCGGTGGGCAGCGAGCCCACCATCCGCGTCGCCATCAACGCGCGCGGCGAGTTCCACCGCTACGACCGCCCCGGCTGCAAACCCCTGTGATATCCCCCCTTGCCGGCTCCCTCTCCCCAAGAGAGAGCGCCCACAGTTCCCCTCTCCCCACTGGGGAGAGGGGAGCGCCCACAATTACCCTCTCCCCAGTGGGGAGAGGGTAGGGTGAGGGGGCCTAGGTTGACACCTCCCCACCCGTCGGGTACATTGCAGTGGTCACCGCGGGGTGGAGCAGCCCGGTAGCTCGTTGGGCTCATAACCCAAAGGTCGCTGGTTCAAATCCAGCCCCCGCAACCAAGTAAGACAAGGGGTTAGCCGGGTGCCGGCTGACCCCTTCGTCGTCTTTGCTAATGGATTGCTAAGGTCTGCGGCGCTACCACCCCTGTCTTTGCACAGAAGAGGGCGACGAGATCCCCTGGGAGGTGACCGTGGCCGACCGCTATGAGCTGAGGGCGATCTTCGAGGTGGAGGACCGGAAGAAACTGCTGACCTATGCGCGTCGCCGGCACCGCGAGTGCTACCCGAGGGGCACGAGGTACGCCCCACCCCTCCCACGGGATGTTACGGACGCGATCGTCGAGAGCTTGATCGAGTCCAAGGAGGGACCAGCGCCTGAGGAATTCGGGCCCTCGTATTCCGAGTCGGTCACGGGCCCGGTCGAGGAGCGCGAAGCGTTGGCCCTCGACGGGGTACGGACGCTCTATGCGAGAACGCGGGGTGCGGGGGCAGGCTGGGAGGTTCTGGAGAAGCTACTCGAGGTTCTCCTGACACCAGAGGCTGGGCCCTCGCGTAGTACAAGTCGGCCTCGGCAGGGCGCTGGGCGGAAGCCAGACCGTCGGTCCCACTGATCGACGGACATAGTTTCGAGCATAGTGGGCGGATCGAGTTGACAGTGTGAGCGAAGCTCCTAGACTAGACTGTCCGACACGGGCGGATAGCTCAGCTGGAAGAGCACGGCCCTTACAAACCTGGCCGGCGAATGAAGGCCCCTCGGTAGTAAGTTGCGAACTTGCCGAGGGGTTTTTGTTTTTGATGTTGGGCGGCGGGGGGTGGTTTTGGCCCGAATTCGGCCCCTCGCGGGCATAGTTTTGAGCATAGTCGTGTCGTCCTGCGGCCCCAAGCGCCTACGTTTGGCGAGACCATATCTTTCCCTACGATCCGCATTTGGCTAAATCAATTCGTTGGGAAAATATCCCCCGGAGGCGTTCCTGCTGGAAGCCCCCGGCCGGCCCGGCGATCATGGGGCCCTACTCACCCGGTTGGCTCCCCGCGGTTCTGTCTTCAAGCCGAGGGGGCTTCAACGGATCCAGTCGATCTGCATGCCGGCGGGCCCAGGCGATCCACTCAGCGAGCTCGGTACCCGGCTCCATCGACTTGTCCTTGGCTTGGGCGCGGCGCTCCACCTCGTCGACGGAGGCGCGAACCTGCTGGGCCTTGGTCCAGGATTCGACCTGGCGCTCGAGAAGCTGGCTCCGCCTTGAACACCGCGTGTCGCGCGACCAGCCCGCGCCCGTGCACCTACGCCAGCAAGCGCGCGCGTCGCCGCAATCCCGGCACCAGCCAGGCAGGCATCTCGGCCCACGCCGCACCCGCCCCATTTCCTGCTTGCTTTTCCCTCGTCTCTTCTGTTCTTCTCGTCATCGTCCCGTCCCTGTCGACCGGTGGTCTTGGCAGACGCGATTCTTAGATTTCCCGGGCTGCCGGCGCCACTTTTTGAGGGCAAACCGCGAAGAGGACACCCCGGGGTGGGAGATCGGCACAGGGCGGCCGCCCAGGAGGCTCGAATAGTAGACGCCTATGCCATCAGTCTTCACGTGGGTCGACTATTCGAAAGCTCAGCAGGACGCCTTGACCGATGCGATCGACGCTTTCCGTGAACACGGAACGCGCGACGAAGTGGGCCTGAGCGTGATTCGCGACGGCTTCGCCGACCTGTTCTTCCCGGGGACGGGTTCGCTCCAGAGGCGCGCCCGTTACTTCCTGTTCATCCCGTGGATGTACCTGCAGCTCGAAGGCGACCGGGTTCGCTCGTCTGACATCGTCGGCCGCGCAAAGAAGATCGAGGTCGGTCTTATCGACGCCCTGCTTGCGGCGCAGGAGGACGCGGGCGGTGTCATCGGCGAGCGATCGCGGGATAAACTGAAACGCCTGCCGTCGAACATCTACTGGAACGGTCTGCGGAGGTTGGGCATCCGGACGTCGCCCTTCTCGCAGGACCAATACCATCGCAGTCTTGACCGTTTCTATCGAGCTCAGTCGCCGTCGCCTAAGAACGTTGACAAGGAACGCGTCGAGGAGACACCCCCGAACTGGCATGCCGGTGTGCCGCCAGTGCCGGCCGGGTTTCCGGAGAGGGCGTCGTTTCGATTGACGCTCCGTGAAGCCGAGTACGTCCGGGAACGCATTCGGGCGAACGCCAGCAGTTCGCTGATGCGGTACTACCTCGATCACATGAACGCCGCCAGCGATGCCCCGTTCGCCTGGGCACACGAGCTGGCCCCTCACCTGCCAGAGCCGCTGGCGCAGCCCTTGGTGCACGCGAGGAACTTCTCGGAGGTCATGGCCGGAGCCCTCATCCTGTACAACTTACGGCTCTGCCAGTTGCGCAACATGGGGAATCGGGAAACCGAGGTGCGCAGACTGTTCGAAGAGTGGTGCGACGAGATTGAACGGCGCGAACACGAGCTGCGCGCCTGGGACCGGCAGGCGTTCTGGATGACGTTGGCCCAGGCCGATGTGAAGCCCGGGAAGAATACGCAGACCTTCGTCAACGCGTGGATCGACCTGGCGCTCGACGATCCCGGCCCACGCAGGGTCGTGGACTTGCAGGCCGCGCACGATCTGATTCGCCGGCGTGAGGTTCAACTGAAGGGGGCGCTCGCGAGGCTCGACAATCAGCAGCCGCGCGACCGTTGGACCGGATCCTCTGGACTAGGGCGGCTCGACTACCGCTGGTCAAACGCCCAGATCCTTCTCAACGATGTTGTGAACAGCCTGGAGGGCGCCCATGCTTGAGCCAGGCAACCGGACCCTCCTGTTTGATGCCCTGCGCCCGCCCGATGGCCATCGGCTCGACTTCTGTGTTGGGACCACGTTCTCGCTCGACCTAATGACGCTGCTGACGGTGCCACTAGCGTTCAGTTGGTTCGATCTGCTCGACGAGAACGAGAAAAGTCGAACTAATTCGCTGGAGCTGCTGGGGAGCCTGCGCAGGTACGCGCCGCGCGTCGTGATGTTCTGCCAGGCGGGCCGGATCAGCATCCCGAGGTCTCACAATCGGCTGTCGGTGCACCTTGAGCGGGCCGTTGTCGGTTGCCGTTCGCCGGGCGGTGGGGTGTTCCACCCTAAGGTGTGGGTCCTGCGGTACGTGGCAGACGATGGTCATGCCGCGTTCCGCATGCTGTGCCTGAGCCGGAACCTGACGGTGGCCCGGTCGTGGGACACCCTGCTGGCCCTCGACGGTACGACGGCGCCCGGTCGCGATGTCGAAGACAGTGCCCCCCTTGCCGACTTCCTGATGGCGCTGCCGGGCCTTGCCCGCCACATCGATGCGGGCCTCCGGGAAGGCGTCGAGAAACTCGCGGCCGAGGTGCGCCGGGTCGTGTTCACCACCCCACCCGGCGTCGAAGCGCTGCGCTTCTGGCCGCTTGGGATCAAGGATCACAGCGAGTGGCCATTCGAGTCTGCAGGCGACCGAATGCTCGTGGTGTCGCCCTTTGTCACGCGCAGCTGTCTCGAGCGTCTCTCCAGCAGGCACAAGGAGGCCACCCTGGTCTCGACCGACATGGCGCTGAGCTCTCTCGACCGCCGCCCTGCCGGATACCAGCGGTTCTGGATGCTGAACCCCGACGCGACACCTGAGCTGACGCCCATCGACGAGGAAGGCAGTGGAGCCTCGCTGGCCGAGGCCGTGCAACTTGGTGACCTGCACGCCAAGTGCTACGTGAGCGAACACGGCAGGACGGCCCTCGTGTGGACCGGGTCCGCGAACGCCACGGATGCGGCCTTTTCGCGAAACGTCGAGTTCCTGGTGCAGCTCACAGGGTCTCGCAGTGACCTAGGCATCGACAGCCTGATGACGCACGAGACGGATACGCAGCGGCTCGTTGACCTGCTTCAGGATGCCGGGGAGCGTGTAGCGATAGCGCCTGATCCATTCAGAGACGAAATCGAGAAAGCGATCGAGGCGACACGGACAGCCCTCGTTGATGCCGACATGCGCGCACAGATCACTGCGCGGGACGGCGACCGCTACGACATTCTCCTTCGCGCCACCGAGGGCGATGTCAAGATGCCGGGCGACGCGACGGTCACGTGTTGGCCCATCACCCTCAACGATGGACATGCCCAGAACGTGAACACCCTCACCGGGCCCGTGGCGCAGTTCGACGATGTGTCGTTCGAGGCACTCACGAGCTTCTTTGCGTTCAGGATCGAGCTGAGGTCACATCGCGGCGTGACGCCCCAGGACCTTGTGCTGAACCTCCCTGCCGACGGGATGCCCGCCAATCGCGTGGAGCGCGTCTTGCGTGAGATGGTCAGGACGCCGCGTCAGTTCGTTCGCCTACTGCTTCTGCTGCTCGGCGACGGCAGCGTCGATCCGGCCCAGCTCGGAGCGCTGGTCGCCGGCTCATCGGGCGATGGTAGGTTGTCGCCTGACGAAGCGAGCCAATCGATGCCAACCCAGGGTCTCCTCGAACAGCTGCTTCGAACCCTCGACCGCACGCCGGATCAGCTCGTCCACGTGGCAGCGATGCTCAAGGACTTCGGACATCGCGACCCAGGCGAGACGGTCGTTCCGCCAGGGTTCGATGAGATTTGGGGCCCCATCGACACGATCTGGAAGCAACGGACAGCGTGCGACGCGAAATGATCCCGATCGACACGGCCCGAATTCTTGGGGAACTAAAGCCGTTTCAGCGCGACACCGTGGACTATGTCTTTCAGCGGATGTACGGCGACACGCCACCCACGCGGCGGTTCCTCGTGGCCGACGAGGTGGGGCTGGGCAAGACGATGGTGGCGCGCGGCCTTATCGCTCGAGCGATCGAGCACCTGCGCGCCAAGAACGACCGGCGGGTGGACATCGTCTACATCTGCTCGAACGCCAGCATCGCCCAGCAAAACATCGCCAGCTTGAACCTGACGGACAGGAGGGAACAGACGCTGCCGGACCGCATCACGCTCCTGCCACGAGATCTCCCGCACTTGAGCCCGGACGTGAATTTCATTTCGTTTACACCCGGCACGTCGTTCAACGTGCGTGGGGGAACAGGGAGGTGGGAGGAACGCACCCTGCTGTACTGGATGCTGCCGAAGGCGTGGAAGACGGGGGATCCGGGGGTGGTATCGCTGCTGGCCGGCGGCGTCGAGCGCACGCGGTTCCAGGAGCGCGTCAAGGCCCCGATGACGCTTAACGACGGCTTGCGCGAGAGCTTCGAGAAAGCGCTAAACCGGGTTGGCGATGCGGCCGAGCGTGACGGCCAGCCGACCCTCCAGGCCCGATTCCTGGAGCTGAGCCAGCGCCTGGGACGAAAAGAGAAGCTCGGTGAGGATGAAAGCCGCCAACGGAAAGCGATTGTCGGCGAGCTGCGCGGCACGCTCGCCAGGACGTGTGTCAACGCGCTCGAGCCTGACCTCATCATCCTGGACGAGTTCCAGCGGTTCAAGGATCTGCTGCACGGCGATGATCCCGCAGCCGAGTTGGCGAGGGCGCTGTTCGACTACGCCGACAAGGAAGGCCGGCAGCAGGCGCGTGTGTTGCTACTGTCGGCGACGCCCTACAAGATGTACACGCTGCACGAGGACGCCGAGGGGGATGACCATTTCGGCGACTTCATCAAGACACTCGAGTTCCTGCATGGCGGAAGCGGAGAGCAAGCCGAACCGCCAGAGGCGATTGCCGACATCCGCCGCCTCTTGTCGACCTATGGGCAGCAGTTGTTCACCTACAACGCCCAGACGGCAGACTCCGTCGTGCGGAGGAGGCAGGAAATCGAAAACCGCCTGCGGCGCGTGATGGTTCGAACCGAGCGGTTGGCGGTGACCGAGGATCGAAGCGGCATGCTCGTCGACGTGCCACCCACGCTCCAGCTGCGGCCGGCAGATGTGTCGCACTACCTCGCCCTACAACGGATCGGTCGTGCAGTTGGCCATGGCGACACGCTGGAGTACTGGAAGTCGGCCTCTTATCTGCTGAATTTCATGGACGACTACCAGCTCAAGCGCCAGGTCCTGGAGGCGGTCAGGGGTCCTGGCGCCGGGACGGCTCTGCAGGATGCCCTGAGGAGCGTTCCGGATGCCATCCTTTCGCGGACCGACATCGAATCGTACCGGCTGATTGATCCTGCCAATGCTCGCTTGCGGGCGCTCCTCGCCGTCACCCTCGATCGAGGCGTGGGGGAGCTGTTCTGGATCCCACCGGCGTTGCCCTATTACGGGCTCGAGGGCCCATTTGCGAACGCTGACCACGCGACGTTCACCAAGAGCCTGGTCTTCTCCGCTTGGCAGGTCGTGCCGAAAGTGGTGGCGACGCTGCTCAGCTACGAAGCGGAGCGGCGGCTGTTTGGTGTTCCACTGGAGGGCGAGCCCGCCGCGAACACCAGGGGGACGCGGAGGGGCCGGTCCCGACTGCTTCAGTTCAGGGACGACGGCGGGCGACCTGGTGGCATGACGACATTGGGACTCATGTACCCCTCGATCGTGCTCGCCCAACTCTGCGATCCGCTGGCGATCGCGTCTGATCTGCGCCGTCATCAGGACGGCATCCTGCCCTCACTTGATTCGGTTCGAGAAGAAACCGAGCGCCGGGTCGAAAGGGCACTGCGGGAGTTGCCGGGCCAGGAGCAAGCGACGGGGCGGGCGGACGAACGCTGGTACTGGGCTGCGCCCATCCTATTGGATCTGCATCGCCACAATGCCGCGACGCGCGCCTGGTTTGAGCAGCCTCGTTTGGCGACCGACTGGCGAGGCGAGGGCTCTGATCGCCGTCGTGACCTAGACGAAGACGTGGGTGCGTTGGCCGAGGAGTCACAGGCGGCAGGCAGCGCTTGGGCCAAACATGTCGCGGCGGCGAAGACGCTCGTGGAGGGCGGCGTCACGCTTGGCCTACGACCCGCAGATCTTGCGCAGGTAGTCGCTTGGCTCGCGATCGGCGGCCCGGCGGTAACCGCGCTCCGGGCACTGTGCCGGGTCGTGGGCGGATTGCACCTGGCGCCGCAGATCGCCACGCGCAATGCGGCCGGGCGGGTCGCGGACGCGCTCCGCTCGCTGTTCAACGAAGTGGAGGTCATCTCCGCCATCACGCGCACCACTGTGATCGACTCTGGCGAAGCATACTGGCGCCGCGTGCTCGAATACGCAGCTCGAGGTGGGTTGCAGGCCGTCCTTGACGAGTACGCGCACTTCCTGTCGGGTGCCATTGGCGATCGGGACCGAACGCTTACCGCAGCGATGGACAAAGTCGCCGGGCGTATGGTCGAGAGTGTGACCATCATGACAGCCACGTTGACGGCCGACGATGTACAACTCGACGCAACGGGACACCTGCCTGCGACGCAGAAGCTCGGGTTCCGGACGCGGTTCGCCGTGAGTTACGGTGGGCAGGGCCTTGAGGACGTCAGAGGGGTTGATCGAAACAGGTCCGTGCAGCGCGCTTTCAACTCGCCGTTCTGGCCGTTCGTGCTGTGCTCCACATCCGTCGGACAGGAGGGTCTCGACTTCCATCCCTACTGCCACGCAGTGGTGCACTGGAACGTGCCGTCGAATCCTGTAGACCTCGAGCAGCGAGAGGGCCGAGTGCATCGGTATAAGGGGCATGCCGTTCGCAAGAACGTGGCGCGAAAACACGGCGCTGCCGTACTCACGGCGGGCGAGGGCCCGGATCCCTGGGCGCGCATGTTTGCCGCCGCCGAGGCGACTGACATGCGCGACGACTCGGGCCTTAGTCCGTACTGGCTGTACCTGGTGGACGACCCCGGTGCCGCGCGCATCGAGCGGCACGTGCTCGCGCTGCCGCTCAGCCGGGACGCCGCGCGTGCAGACGCGATCCGGAGGTCGCTGGCGGTCTATCGCATGGCTTTTGGCCAGGCCAGGCAGCAAGACGTTGTCGACTTCCTGTTGCAGCAGCTGGATGAACCTGCACGCAAGCGGGCAGCTGAGGATCTCAGGATCAATTTGACCCCGCCGCCTTCGGTTCAGCGTAAACTGCCGGGGTTCGGAACCGACTTGGCCGGTGACCGCGGTGCCGTGCGTACAGAGCCCGACCGCTGGAGCCTGACGACATCAATGGGTCCGGCGCCCATGACCGACCAAGTCGCCGCGTTGCTCGACCGCTACGCCGAGCTTCGCGGAGTTGCCAGGAGGGATGGACGACGCCTCCCGAAGGCGATGGATGTCGCTGGTCTGCGCGAACTGCTCCACCAGGTAGGGGCGATGCAGGCGCAGGCCGGGGCTCACGGGGTAGATCGAGGCCGGGCGAGAGAGACAACTGTCTCGATCGAGCGGCTCCGCGAAGTGCTGGACCAGTTCATCGCACTGCCCGAGATCGGCAAGGCTATAGATGCGACTATGGCCGTGTCACCAGCACTAGGCGGAGAAGCCGACATGACGGTTCGCCTACGTGAACTCCTTGATATGTTTGTGCGAACCAGACCGGACGTCGTGCCGCACGCAGGCGTCGAGGGATACCACGCCTTGCTGAACGAATTCGTACGAATCAGGACGTGACGGCGAACCGCGGGGCGCTCGCTAATCTGAGGATCGGGGAGGCACACACATGGCGGATGAGTATACGAACGTTGACAAGCTGATCTTGGAACGATGGCATGACGTGATCGGATTGATGGAGGCGCACGACGAACTACAGGGCCGAATTGGGGAATTGATCGATGATGTGGGGAACCGTCTCGAGAAATGGGGCGAGGAGCGCGGGTACGCACTCGAGACCGACGCGAAGAGGGCGGAATTCTATGCGTGGAAACCCGCCTGGGTAAATCGGCGCAAGGACGAGGCCGAGGTCTACTACGTCGTCGGAAGCTTTGCACCGATGGGTTACCGGAGTATCAAAGACACCCATCCATATCTGTGGGTTTGTACCGAGAACCTGGAGTTTCTCAAGATGAAGGACGCGGAGCGGATCGAGTTCGCGCGCGAGTTGCGGCGCGTGCTCGGCGATAGGGCCAAGCCCTGGCTCAACGCCGACACCGACGATGCCGACGCGCCGTTGGGGAAGTACCTGACGGACACGGACGACCAGCTACGCGTTCGGCTGATCTCGGGTCCGGACGAGCTCTTCGAATTCGCCGCCAGGGGTTTCGAGGAGCTCTTCACGCTGTCGGATGCGGTAGACGAGATGCTGGTGAAGTCGAGGGCGAAGGAGTGACGTATCGACTGCCTGTGACCGTTCAGGTCGGGACCAAGGTGGCTGTCTTACGGCTGGAGGTTCTCGGAGACCTCGCCGGTGCGGACTGCGTAAATCGCCGCCGACCTGATGGGCGCGTCAGTGGCGACCGCCCAGTGGCGGCAGTACGCCTGAACCTGGCCATGGTAGCGAGCGGAAAGTGAGTGGATGGTCGCCTGGTCCGTCTTGTAGTCGACTAGCTCCCAGCCTGCCGACGTTCTGAACGCCAGGTCGATTACGCCGTGGAGGATCTTCGGAGGCCCGTCACCCGCCTCGACCTTGACCGCAAACGGGACCTCCACGAGACGCTGGTCCGCGGCCGTTGCCCGCTGCCAGAACTCCGACGCCGTCACACGCTCGACGGTGTCGAGCGCCTCCGGGACGACGCGACGAAGCTCCGGGTTCTCGACGGTGAGCCAATTGGCCAGACGCTCCAGGTGAGCGCGGTCGCGGGCGGGGCCGCGCATGGCGTGCTCGAGCAGGGCGTGAATCAGGCTGCCCCAGGCCATGCCGGTGTCGGGCTCGCGGGTACGGCCCTCCGAGATCGGGTGGCCGTAGGGACCGGCCCGATGGGCGGTCCCCGTGACGGACTCGACGACCCATGAAGCTTGAGCGGCGGCCTCGCGAGCGGCGTTGCGCGCGGACTCGGCAGCCGCGCGCGCGCCCACACTCAGATCTGGCAGGGCGCGAGGTGTCACCACAATCGCGGGCGGGACCTTGAGCTCGCGCGCCGCGGCAAGATAGGCGGCCAGCGGCTCCCACGGGCGCTCGCCCTTTCCATCCTTGGCCCAGCGGCTGACGACGAGGAGATCCTTGGCGCGCGTGGCGGCCACGTACAGGAGACGCTTCTCCTCGGCCTCGACATAAGCCAGCTCCGCCGCCGCGTGTTCCTCCCAGCCCGCGGGCTCGGCCAGCTCGTCCGAGCGGCCCTCGCCCCACGTACGGATCAGGCGCAGGTAGCCAGTGGCTCGGGCGCCCTCGCGGATCACGCGCACGCCCGCGCGGGCCTTGACGCCGGCGAGCGGGTCAGCGAGAAAGACCACGGACGCCTCGAGGCCCTTGGCCTTGTGGAGATTCATCACGCGTACGACATCCTGCCGGCCGGGCTCGAGCGGAATAGACTCGATCTCGGCGGCCTCGAAATCCTTGTCGAGCGCCTCGGCGGCAGTCGCGAGGGTGCCGCCAACCTCGGTGATCTGCCGCACGCGGTCGAGGGCGTACAGGACATCGCCGGCCTCGGCGGCGCCCGGCGTGACGGCCACGGCCCGCGCAAGGATCCCGGTCTCCTCGAGGATGCGCTCCACGGCGGCCGCGACGGGCAGGGTGCGGGTCAACTTGAACATGGGCTGGAGCTTCCTGATGGCGTCGACGACGGGCCCCGAGGCCTCATCGGGAAGCGGGGCCGTCAGGATGAAGCCGAGGCCGGCCTCGTGATGCTGGAACAACTCCTCGTCGCTCACGCCGAAGAGCGGTCCGCGCAGAAGTCCGACCAGGGCGACACCGTCGTCCGGGTCGGCGAGAACCCGCAGCAGGTCGGCCAGGACCGAGACCTCACGCGAGCGGCTGAAGGCAACCGAGCCGGTGACGGATGCCGGGATGTGGAGCGCGTCGAGCGCGGCCAGGTACTCGTGAAGCCGCCCCTTCTTCTTCCTCGTGAGAATGAGAAAGTCGCTCCAGACGTTGGTCCCGCTCTCCACGGCCGCTCGGATGTAGCGGGCGATGGCCTGGGCGTCGGCGGCATGCACCCCGTCCTTCTCGATGCTGTCGGGGATGGTGAGGGTGCGGAGGCCCGACCGGCTCGCCTGGCCGCCTGGGAGCACGGGCTCGAGGGGATGAAACGCCGGCTGCTGCGGCGTGGGTTCGGGAGGAAAGAAGTCCGGGAACACGCCGTTGGCCCACTCGCACAACGCGGGGATGGATCGGAACGAGGCGGTGAGGGTGACAACCTCGCCGCCCTCGCGCTGGATGATGTCGCGCACGCGGCTATAGATGTCGATGTCGGCTCCGGTGAAACGGTAGATCGACTGCTTGGGGTCGCCCACCACGAAGAGCGCGCCCGGGCGAGGCCGCACGCGGGTCCAGTCCGCCTCGCCGCGCGCTTCGGCAGCAAGCAGCAGGATGACCTCGGCCTGAAGCGGATTGGTGTCCTGGAACTCGTCAACGAAGAGCCAGCGATACTTGCGCTGAAGCGCCGCTCGCACGGGGAGGTTGTCGCGCAGGAGCCGCGCCGCCACCTGGAGCAGATCGCCATAGTTGAGGGTGAGCGCCCGTCGCCGCGCTTCGCTCGCGAAGTTGCGGGCGGCCGACAGCAGGGTGATCGCGAGGCGATAGATGTACGCTCCCCAGGCCGCGAGGAAGGGATGGACGGCTGCCTCCTGGAAATCGCCGAGAAGACGATCGATCCGAGCCTTCAGCGCCTTGGTGGCCGTGGAGCCGCCGGGCCACCATTTCTGCGTGATCGAGAGCTTGCCGCTCCAGCAGTCGAGGAGCTGGGCGAGCGTGGCCGGGCGCTCCCGGTCCGCGACGCGAAGCAGCCCCCGATAGCGCCGGGCGGCCCTCTGGACCTTGCAGGTCGTGTCCGGCGCGCAGGGGTCGGGGAGGAGCGCGCTCAGCGCTTGCCAGAACTGATCCAACGCCGCCCAGGCCGGCGCCGGATCGGGCGCTTCGCGATCGCCCGGAGGAAAGGTGACGTCGGCGAAGGTGCAGACTGTCCGGAAAGCTTCGTCGAGATCGGCCGGTCGGATGCCGGTGTCCTGAAGCTCCGCCAGCAGCCGCGACCCCAGCGCGCGCTCGCGGTCGAGGTAGTCGCGCCAGGCGCGCCCGCGCACCTCGGCATCCTCGATCTCGTCCAGCTCCGTGAACCCCGGCGCCACGCCGGCCTCGACGGGCCGCTCGCGCAGCAGATGGGCGCAGAAGGCGTGAATCGTCCCCGCGAAGAGCCGTTCCAGATGCCGGAGTGCGACCTGGAGCCGCTCACGGCGAGCGGGGTCGTCGTCCGCGCCGAGTCGCTTCTCCAGCTCGAGCTGGAAGCGGGCCCGCAGCTCGGCGGCCGCCTTGCGGGTGAAGGTGACCGCCGCCATGCCCTCGACCTCGTACACCCCCGCAGCGATGCCCGCGGCCATCCGCCGCGCCAGGCTTTGCGTCTTGCCGGAGCCCGCGCCCGCCTCCACGAGCAGGTTGATGTCGAGCGCGGCCTCGATGCGGTCGCGCGCCTGCTGGTCGGGGAGGCGCCGTCGCTCACTCATGCTCGCCGAGCCTCCAGTACGGCCTGAGCGAGTCATTGGCATCGTTCTCGAGCTTCCGTTCCGCGCGGGCATAGGGGTCGCGCCCGCACGCGCGTCCCACCTCGCAGAACTTGCAGTCATCCTCGTCTGCGGTGTGGACGAAGAGGCCTTGGCCCACGATGTCGAACAGGTCGCGGAGCACATCCTCGAGGCCCGCCGCCTTGGCGGGAAAGGTGGCGCGCTCGGCCTGGCCGCGGGCCGTCGGCAGATAGTACGAGCTGGCGCTCACACGCGCCTTCGGATCCTGGCGCCGAAGGAGATGGGTCGCGGCGAGAGCATAGAGGGCATGCTGGAGCAGACGGCCGCCCTGGAACGTTCCCGTGTAGTTGTCCGGCCAATACCGGCCCGTCTTGTAGTCGATGATTTCGTAGCTGCCATCGGCCAGCCGGTCGATCCGGTCGATCCGTCCGCGCAGAGCGAAGCGAAGGCCGGTACCCAGGTCGATCATGACGGGCTCGGCCTGCGCCAGGGGCTCGCCCTCGGTGGCTCCGCCGCCGAACGAGACCTCGAAGCCAACGGGCCGACGCTCCTTTGCGGCCGCCTCGAGACGGAGGAAGAGGTCGAGGTCCCGGAGTAGCTCCTGCCGCTCGCGGTCGAAGACATCGGTCGAGGGCGGCGGGATCAGCGCGCGCAGCTCCGCCAAGCGGGCGTCGGCCACCTCGCGGGCCCAGGTGCCGTGCCGTTTCGGATCAGCCTGCTCCTTCCGCTCGCGCAGCTCCCGCAGGATGGCCGCGTAGAGACCATGGAGCAACGAGCCGCGCGTCGCCGGGCCCAGCCAGCGGTCACGATCGGGCTCGGCCTCCTCGGTGGCATCGAGCTTCAGGCCGCGTTTGAGGAAGTGCCGGAACGGACACTTGGCGAGGTCCTCGAGCGCCGTGGCGGAGATGGCGTGACCCGTTGCGCGCGGATCGAGCCGAGGCCCGGCCGCCGGGACGAGGCCGTCATAGGCGGTGAGGACGTCGGACTCTCGTGCCAGCTCGGCCGCTTCTCCCTGGGCGAGCCAGGGGAAGTGGGCGTGCACGCTCGGGAGGACCACGGGTCCCAGGCCATTGAGCTTCGCGAGCCACCACCCGGCGTCGCTCAGCGCCCGGTCGGCCCCCGACGCAACGAGCGACACGGGCTCGCCCAGCTCCCGATTCAGATCTTGATACGTCCAGTCCGGGTGTCGCTTGACCACGCGCAGGGCCTGAAGGAGGAGCCAGGACGGGAAGGTCTCACGGTGCCGCCGGAGATCGCGGCAGGAGAAGCTCAGGCACACCGAGCCGCCGAGCGCCGCTAGGCGAGAGACCACCGCGTAGAGCGCTTCCCCCACACGATCCGCGGAGGTCGGCAGCGCGGGGCTCAGGGCCCGCCGCTCGTCGTCGAGCAGCACCGCGTCTTCCATGAGCACTGGGAACACGCGGCCCTCCTCGAGCCCGACCACGAAGGTCTGGGACCGGCCGGCATGCCCGGCCTGGCGCAGCATGGTCACGAAGAGATGGCCGGGCCGCGCCCGATCGGCGCCCACGGTGAGCGGCTCGATCTGGTGGCGGATCAGCGCGAACGCCTCGCGCGCGCCGCGCGCGAGGGACCCGACGGCCCGCAGCGCCACGAGCGCATCCGCGAGCACGGCCGCCGCGGCGCCGTCCATCTCGTTCTGCTTGCTCGCGGTGCCGCGCACGAGCGTGATGCATCCGTCGATCAGCTCACTCAGGGGCAGCCGGCCGTCCGCCGCCGCCGGTGGGACGAGCTCCAGGATCCCGGCGATCCAGGCGCCCAGTCGTTCGGCCTGCGCGGCGCGCTCGACGTAGCGCGTTCGCGCCTCGTCGTCGTCGTTCTCGACGTCGGCTGCGCGCTGCCGGTACGAGCGGGCGAGGCCTGTCATGGCCGGGGCATAGCTCTCGCGTCCCCATGTCGCCCCGGATTGCGCGAGCAGTCGCGCGGCCTGGCCGGCCGAGGGGCCATCGGCCAGATCCAGCTGGACATCGCCGGACTGGAGCAGGCGGCGGAGTCCGACAGCCGGGTAGCCACCCTCCACCCACTCTGAGAAGGCCAGCAGGGCGCGCGCCGGCCGCGTCAGCGTGACCGGGAGGCCGGGGCCGACGGTCACGGGCCAGCCGTGGCGCTGCGCCTTTTCCCAGAGGAGGGTGACGTAGTCGGCCGACGCGCAGGCCACTTCGACGTCATCGAGGCGCGCACCGCTTGCGAGGACACGCCGGAAAACCTCCTCGACCTCGGCTTCCCGGCCACCGGCGCGGAACATGGCCAGGCTGCCGTCACCCTTCGGTGCCGGCGCATCGCCTGGCCGCATGAGAAAGGCGAGCAAGTCAGAGTCGGCGCGAAGCGATGGCTCCAGCGACTCGACCGCGCCGCGCAGACGTGCGGGCTCCGGAAGGCCGGGGATTCGGAGCGTGTGCGGCGTGATCCGGAGCGCGGGAAGCTTGTCCAGGAGTGCTTGCTGGAGCGGAGCCCAGATGGCGCCGGGCAGCTCGATCCAGAGGTCCTCGGGGCGGACGTGGCAGATATCGAGGTGCTGGAGCGCCTCGCGGTAGACATCGGCAGTGTCGGCGAGCTTGCGCGTCGCCAAGTGTTCCTCGTACGCGGTGAGCAGGGCCTGAAGCTCGGCATGTTTGGCGGCGCTCGTGAACGCCTCGAGGCGAAGATCAGCTGCACGCATCCCCGCCAGGCGCAGCTCGCGGATCGTGGCCCACAACGCTTCGGCCATCCGCGGCTGCTCGGCCATCTCCCGGAAGTAGACGGGGACCGCGCCCGGCAGCTCGAGAAGCAGCCGTGTGATCAGGGCCGGGCCGATCTCGTCTGGAGCGGGATCGATTCCGCGCTCGACGAGGAACGGAGCCGCCATCGGTAGGGCGAGATCGACCGGGGTGGTGAAGCGGAGGTTCGCCCAGCTCGTACCTGCGAGCGCGAGCCGCTCACCGAGCGTGTGCCCAAGGGCGTGCGAGGGCACGACCACCCACTTGGCGCGGGTGCGCTCGGTGCGGCAGAGCTCAGCGAGCCGGGAGGCGAACGGGTCCATGCGCCCCGGCTACCCGAGCACCCGACGGCCGCGACGGTAGGCCTTGTCGAACCGGGCCTCCAGCCGCGCGTTCGCCCCGCGGCAGCCCTTGACGACGCGCGCCGCCCATTCGAGGTACTTTCGGCGTCGCGTGGCGTTCCACTTGACCGGCGGGCTCTCGATGACCGACCGCAGGTTGCTCGTCTTATCGGCGATCTTGATCAGCTTGGCGCGCCGTGATTTGTGGCGGGCCGTCTCGACCTGCAGGCGCTTGCGCTCGTGCTTGGGCAGGCGCTTGTTGTCGGTGACCTCTGCCACGAGTGCCGCGACCTCCGCGCCGAACTCGGCTTCCAGCTCTTTTTTGGTCGTTGTCGTGTCCTCAATCGTGTCGTGGAGCAGGGCGCCCAGCACGGCGAGGCGGTCTCTGCCCCGGGTCGCCTCCGCCACCAAGAGGGCAACCTCGGTGAGATGGTTGATGTAGGGCTCGGCAGCGGCTCCCTTGCGCCGCTGATCGCGGTGCTTTCGGGCTGCAAAGTCCAGCGCCCGCATTAGGGTCACGACGGCGTCACTCATTGAGGCTCCTTAGGAGATTCCTACGTGCTGGTGCGAAAGTTTTCCTGCTCGCGGCGCATTCGCGCCCGCGAAGAGCCTAACCGCGCCTCCTCGGGCGACGCCGGTACCTGCGCTGGAAGGATGCGCTGGGGCGTGAGCCTCCGGGCGAGGGCCTCGGCATCGTGCCGGAGTGCCTCGCGGAGAGCCGCAGGCTCGACGGCCTCGGCTTCTGGGCCGAATCCGAGGATCCACCGCCGCACCTCAAGCGTGTCCGCGACCCGGAGCGTCATCTCGAGCCGGCCGTCGTCGAGGTCGCGGAACTTCTGGGTCGGATGCCAGAGGCGGTCGCGGATGTAGCGCGCGAGGGAGCGCGCGAAAAGGACCTTCACGTTGACGATGTCGCCGCGGATGATGCCCCAGGCGCCCGCGAGGTACTTCTCCACGTCGAACTTCTCGGGCACGTCGAAGCGGACGGCGAGCACCTCGCACTCGCGGATGCGCTCGACGGCAAAGATGCGCACCGCCTGACGGAGATGACAGTAGCCCACGAGGTAGAACCCGCCGGCGTAGAGCGTCAGGTGATAGGGATCCACGCGGCGGTCGTTGACCTCGTCGCGGCTCATGGAGTAGTAGCGGAGCCGGAGCCGCCGGCGTTCCATGAGCGCGCCCTGGATCGCCGCGACGTGCTCGGCGGCCGGAGCCTGGAGCTTGGCGCCCAAGGTGCGCACGCCGATGGTCTCGCGCATGCGGTCGATGAGGCCGAGGGCGTCCTTGCTGAGGACGCCTCCGATCTTCTCGAAGGCGGAGGTGATGGCAGGGCCGAGTCCGCCGGCGCCGGCGGGCGCGAGCAGTTCGCGGCTCATCAGGAGGGCGGCCAGCTCGGCCAGGGTGAGCTTGAGCGGCAGCCGCTGCTTGAACGTGTCATCGACCCGCCAGACTGACCGGCGCCCGTCGGCGTCCTGCTCGTCGTAGATCGGGAAGCCGGCGTCCTGTAACACGCGAAGGTCACGCCAGATGGTCCGGACGGCGCAGTCGAGGGCACGCGCCGCGTCATCGACCACGACTCCGGTTGGTCGGTCGAGAAGTTGTAGCAGATGCCACTGCCGGGTGAGTTGGTTCCCGCGCGCCATGAAGCCCCGCAATGCTCACAGGTAGCCGGGAGGCTCGTACGGCTTCGACACTTTCGACACGCCGAACATCGTTTTGCCGCCAAAGCGTTCAACAAGCTCCTCGTCGAAGTGATCCGCCAGGGAGCCGATCTCGAAGCAGGCCCGCGCGACGTACTCGCCCGACAGTCCAGGAGCCGGAAGGTCGATCGCGGCGATGACCTGCTCGCCGTCCCAGAACACGCGTCCGAACGAGAGACGCGTATTGATGTCGTTCAGCGCCTCGACGAGGCCGCTGGTCGACGAGACCTCCCAGAGGAGCGGAGAGAAGACTTGGACCTTCGGGGTCTCCCCGCCAACCAGACGGACGAACACCATCGCGCTGCCGAACCGGATGGGAATGTCGCCGTGCTCATCGTATTTGAGCTCGCCAACGTGCAGAACCTCACGGAGCGTTTTCTCCACGATTGGTCGGAGGCGCTCCACGGTACCGTCCCAGCCCTTGGTGGCAACCTCACGGCGAAGGCCGAGGTCAGCGAGCTCCAGCTGCTGACCGGCCTTGTCGAAGTACTTATACTCGAGCCGGTCCGACGAGGCCACCCCGTACACACGGCGAAGCGTCGACACGGCGAGTTGTGCCATCGCGGCGGCGTGCGGAGGGGCCGGCCAGTCGGACCAGTAGTTAACCTTTCCCCCCTTGAGCTCGGCGCTGGGCTCGGGGGCATGCCAACCAAGCCGGAAGAGTGTCTCGGCTGCCTTCTCCGGAAGCTTCCACCGATCGGCCAGGAACTTATTCGACACCGCTTCGGCTCGGAAGCCCTCCTCGCCGCCGCAGGCGAACTGCACGTAGTACCACGGGCGCTCGGCCCCATCTGGAAGGGGGGTGACCGTGAGAATGAGAAATTGATCGCGCTGCATTTTCGCGATGCCGGCCGCGAGATGCTGGGTGAAGCTGGACCACGAAGACTCCGCACCATCGGAAGGCTCTGACCTGCTGGCCGGTGGCGTGGTCGCCGCATCCTCGGTCGGCCGATCCCAGAAGACGATGATCGGGCGTCCGGGGATGAACGCCTGCGTGTACGGGCGGTCGTCTTGGTCCCGGAGCTGCTCAACGGGGATCCATCGCTCCTCGGGTAACTGCTCGAGGTCCGCGACCTCATAGAAGCCCAGAATATGGTCCTGCTCGCCCGGGGCCATGACGGTGGGCTGGAAGCTTGTCGTTTCCGGATGACGGCCGTCGACCGCGGACACGTACCGGACGAAGGAGCCCAGCCAGGTAACGTGCGGGTGACGCCACTGCGCCTCGGGCTCAGGGACTTTGCCCTCGGGCAAGCTGCTTCTTGAGGCGTAGAGGAGGACGGGCATCCCGGCCTGGAGGTCGCCGGAGAGCTCCCAGACGTTACTGGCGAAGGCAACCCTTCCCTCGCGCCGGCACACCTCCAGGGCATTCGCGAGCTGGAGGTGAGGAACCGGCGCCAGCAGCGCCTTCGTTTTCATGGCCATCTCCTGCTTGCAGCGTTTCGACTCGTCGTCGTGCTCGAGTTCTCGACAGACACCGCTGCAACTGACGGGTGAGCTGGTTCCCCCGCGGCAGGGAGTGCCGTGATGTTCGGCGGGTCGCAAGGCCTTGTCAATAGCACAGAAGTTTTACCTGGCGCCGACGACTGGGAAGGCCATCAGGTGGGCGACGCGATCGTCCGCGATGAGGGCGGCGCCGACAGTCGTCTGCCCGGTGAGGCGATACTCGGTCCCGAGGCCCACGGCCTGGGCTGCTTCGACGGGACACCCCGAGAGCCGGCGGAGCACCGCGCTCGGGCTCGGCATGAGGCAGCTGCTGGGTTTCCGGCGAATCGCATCCGCCGCATACCCGGCGCAGAGGCGCGGCCAAACCTTCCCGAAGAGGCTCGGACCGGCCAGGAGGTCCATGCCCGCCCAGCGGCCGGAGAGGTACACGAGCGAACCTATCTGCCCCGGCACCGGCGCAAGCTCCCGGCGCGCGTCGGCCATCTCCGCCTCGTACCGCTGGTAGAAGTCACGCATCGCTCCGGTCGGACTCGCGACGCTATGCTCGGCGGTCTTGGACGCGAGCTCGTCCCAGACGCCGCCCTGGTCGGCCATGTGCCCGCGGCCGGCGCGAATCGAGCGCGTCACCCAGGCCGCTTTCTTCTGGCGCACGGAGGCGAAGAGGGAGGCGTCGCCCGGTGCAAAGTGGCGCCCGCGGTAGCCCCAGCGCCCCTGCTCGACGCAGCTCACGGGGATCGTCGTCTCGGTGCGGGCGGCGACGAGGACGGTGGCGTTGAGGATGCGGTTCTGCTTCGCGCCCACCAGCTCCTCGCCGTCGAGGAGGAGCAGCGGCCGGTCGGCCATGTTGGCGACCTTGAGGGTGGGGACGGAGCCCGCCTCGTCGACCTCGGTGACCTGCACCCGGTCGCCGGCCTCGGCCAGCGTGAGCCACGCGGGTTCGGTGAGCATGGGCGCGAGCATGGGGACGACGGTGAGCGCTCCGTGCCTCAGGGGCTCGCCTACCAAGATGTTTCCGAATATTCGCGCGATCGGACTGATTTCGGCCGCATGGGGCATGAACAATTCCTCCTCGATGACGCTGCGGGTTCTGTGCTGTGGAATGCAGGATAGGCGGGTGCTCTGACAGGGAAGGTCACAGACCGCACGATCCCCCTCGCGTGGTACGCTCCCTGCGCCCACACCCAGGGCAGAACCGTGGCGCGCATCGTTCCCTCCGACATTGCCCGGCTGGAGCTGGCTGGCGCCAATCGCCACGAGATCGAGACCTTGCGCCTGCTCCAGGCCCGGCTGCCCGATAGCTACACGGTGTTTCATGGTGTCCACTGGACGCGGGAGTGGCCGGGCGAGACCGTGTTCGGCGAGCTCGACTTCGTGGTCGTCAACCGGGCCGGCAAGGCGCTGCTCATCGAGCAGAAGGACGGGACGCTCGAGGAAACCGAGGACGGGCTGATCGCCCACTACGCCGACCGGTCCAAGAGCGTCGTGGATCAGGTGCAGCGCGCGCTGGACAACGTGCGCGACAAGTTCCGGCGGACCCAGGGCGGCCGGGCCATCGATCTCGATTATCTGATCTACTGCCCGGCCCATCGACTCGTGGGGATCAACGCGGCGGCCCTCGACCCAAGCCGGGTCGTGGACGCTACCCAGCGCGCCCAGCTCCCCGAGCGCATCGACGCGTGCCTGGGGCCGGGGAATCCCGATCGGGAGGCATGGGCCGAGACGGTCCGGGGCTTCCTCCGTCAGACCTTCGAGCTGGTGCCGGACATTCACGCGCACGTGACGGGCCAGGAGAAGGCCTTCACGCGGCTGAGCGGCGGGCTGGTGCGGTTGCTCGGCGGGCTCGAGATGGACCCCCTGCGCCTGCGTATCTACGGGACGGCGGGATCGGGCAAGACACAGATCGCCCGGCACTTCTTCGACGATGCCCTCCGCCGCGAGCGGCGGCCGCTCCTGGTCTGCTTCAACCGGCCGCTGAGCGAGCGCCTCAAGGTCGTCGTACGGCCCGGAGGCATGGTCGTGACGTTCAACGGCCTGTGCGCGCGGTTTCTCGAGGAGAGGGGGCAGCGCCTCGATTTCGACGAGATGAAGCGCGACCCCCGGTTCTGGGAGACGGTGTCCGAGCGCGTGATCGCCGAGGCGGTGCCCGAGCACTGGAAGTTCGACACGGTGATCGTGGACGAAGGGCAGGATTTCGAGCCCGTCTGGGCGGACATCCTTGGGCTCTTCCTCCGGGACCCTCACGATGTGCTCTGGCTCGAGGATCCCGATCAGAATCTCCGCGACCAACGATCAGTGGTCCTGCCCGGGTTCGTGGGCTACCGCGCGCGGGCGAACTACCGATCACCGCAGTCCATCGCGCGGTTCATCCGGCGCACGCTGCCCTTCGAGTTCGAGGCCATGAACGAATTGCCCGGCCTCGGAGTCGGCGTCAGCCAGTACGACGCGCCCGAGGACCAGCCTCGCCTGGTCGCCAAGGTCATCGGCGACCTCCTGGGCCGCGGCTTCTCTCACAGCCAGATCGCCGTGCTCACGACCTATCACGTGGTCACCCCTGGAGCGGCTCGGTCAGTGCTCGACGGACCCGAGCGAGTCGGCAACTACCGGCTGCGCCGGTTCACCGGAGAGTACGACCTCCTCGGCAATCAGCTCACGACGCCGGGGCAGATCACCTTCGACAGCGTCGGTCGCTTCAAGGGGCAGGAGTCGCCGGCGGTCATCCTGGTGGACGTGGACCCGGATCCGCCGGAGCCGGAGAGAACCGATCGTCTGCTCTTCGCCGGCATGACCCGCGCCACGGTGCGCCTGGAGCTGGTGGTGCGGGCGACGAACCCGCTGAACCGGCGTTTTCTGGACCCGTAGGAGGTGTGACCTCCCCTGTCACAGAGGTGAGGGAGACTCGCCGTGTGCCGAGGTGGGGGAATTCCCAAGGGGGAGGACAAGTGTGATGGGCTGGTTTCTCCGGAAGTCCTTTCGTGTCGGCCCGCTCCGCGTGAACCTGTCGAAGCAGGGTCTTGGGGTGATCGGCATCGTCTTGGGCGTGGGGCTCGCGCATGCCGGTGAGTCCGCGCGAGTGGACCTCTTCGATACCCATGGGCGCCGCACGGGATACGCCGTTGTCGATCGGGACACCGGCCGCGTGGACTTCTATGACACGATGAGCCGGCGCACGGGATATGGACGTGTCGATGGCGCAGGAAAGGTCGAGCGATTCGGGGTGGACGGCAAGCGACAGGGTGAGACGGCCATCCCGGTCCTCCCCAAGGAGGGTCGCTCTCGATGACTGCGACCGCTGCTGATTCCTCACCGGGCGTCCCCGCGCTCACACACCGATTCGAGCAGGCGCTCATCTACGCCTGCCACGTGCACGGGGGGCAGACGCGCAAGGAGACCACGATCCCCTACATCGGCCATCTCCTGAGTGTGGCCTCCCTGGTGATCGAGGACGGCGGCGATGAGGACGAGGCCATCGCCGCGCTCCTTCACGACGCTGTCGAGGACCAGGGCGGCAAGCCCCGGCTCGACGACATCCGGACCCGTTTCGGCGAAAAGGTGGCCCGAATCGTCAAAGGATGCACGGACGCCGATACCGTCCCCAAGCCCGAGTGGCTTCCTCGTAAGCAAGGCTACATCCGCCACCTGCGCACGGCGCCGCCGGAGGTCCTGCGCGTCTCCTGTGCCGACAAGCTCCACAACGCCCGCGCTATCCTCGCCGACTACCGGACGCTCGAGGATGCGCTGTTCACCCGCTTCACGGGCGGCAAGGCCGGGACGCTCTGGTACTACGCCTGCCTGGTGAACGTCTTCAGGGAGCGCCGCCCAGGAGGGCTGGCCGAGGAGCTCGAGCGGGTCGTTCGAGAACTGCGAAGGCTGGCCGCCCCAACCCTGACGTGGCCCGCGTCGGAGGAGGAGTCTCCCACCTCTGCGCGTGCGCTATGAGGGCGAGGTTCACACCCTGACGCCGGGATGAAGGAGGACGGGACGTGGGCACGATGATCGGGGCCATGTTGCTGGTGGCAGGGCTCATGATGTGCGTGGGGGCCGCCGTGCAGGCCGCCGAGCGGCGCCGGACGAAGTGGTGGGCGAGACATCGGCACAAGCATCGGTGGCGCGCGATCCGGTCCGTCTACGCCGGGGAGGAGACGGCCGTCGTCGAAGAGTGCCGACGTTGCCCGGCGCTCCAGATGCGCCGGCTGGCCGGGGCGTGGATGGTGAACAGGATCGGGGAGCTGTCGCCGGTGGAGGAGGCGACGGAGGCCGCAGAGTTCGAGCGGATGCTCCGCTGAGGCGCGTCAGCGCGGCGCTGCTACTTCACCAGGCGTCCGCGGGCACGGCCCGCTAATCGACAAGTAATCGACAACCAATCGACAACTGACCATCCGCCGTCCGGCGTGATCGCGCCGCGTCCCCATCTCCTGACGCCGTAACTCCCCAAGCATCTCGCGGACTTCGCCGACTCTCACGGGCGTGTCTGCGCCCATGGCATCGCTCCTGCTTTCCTGCCATCCCGTCGGCGCGGCAACGGGATGCGCGCTCACCGGGAGGCGTCATGAAAGTGATACACGGTTCGCTCAGCTCGCTCCTCACCGAGCTGAAGGAACGCGGCAAGGTCGACGGCGTGCGCGTTGCGGCCATGATGCAGAGCACGTGCGCGGGCGCTGGCCTCCCGCGCTACACAAGCTGGGTGATCGTCTCCGCCCACGCGGACTGGGAGAGCTGGACGGAGTGGCGGCTCGTGGTGGGCCGGCAGCGGGCGGAGGTGACGGAGCACGGCTTCCGCGTCCCCGACAAGCTCGCTGCCCTCACCGAGGAGAAGCTCGCCGAGGTTCGGGGCTGGATCGAAGCGGCCGGGCTCCTGATGCGCGACGGGATCCTCGCGGCCGACGCGGAGATCCTCGAAGGCGCCCTCGGCTAGCCTCGATTTCCACGGTGCGGGGAAAGACTAACACTGGGGGCCCCCGGGGGCGGAATCACGCGAAGCGGATGCGCAGCGACGTGCCGCCCAGCCACGGCATCGGCGTGGGCTGATCCGCGAGCCGCGAGGCCACCAGGTAGGGATTATGCGCTCGCTTGTCGAGGGTGACCATGACGCCTGCGTCGTCGATCGTGACGGTGGCGGACAGATCCAGCAGGTTGCGGAAGATCTGCTTGGCCTGCGCGCGCGCATATTCGTGGCCGATCCGGTCGGCCATGAGGCGGTAGAGGGCGCTGGCCATGAGGGTGATTTGCAGATCGAAATCGACCTTGAGGCCGACCATTGAGGACAGGGCATCGAGAGGAAAGCACTGGATGGCTTCGGAGATCCCGTTCTCGATGAGCATGCGTTGGGCATAGCGGGTCACCAGCGCCGCGGCGCCCACCGTGAGGTTGTTGGTGAGCAGAACGGTCGGCTCCTCGTGGCCGAGATCGATGACGGTCACTTGCCGGAGCGGGCCGGTGTACCCCTTGAGGTGCATGCGTTCGTCCAGAACCTTCGGCGTGCGAAAGGTCCGTGTCAGCGACCGCAGGGTGATGCGCTGCCACGCGGATGCCGGCCGGCTCCAGATCTCCCCGAGCATCTTCTTGGACCGGCGGCGGAGGGTCATGAACCGGATGCCCTGCTGATTGAGGCGGTGGAGATTGGCGTACGTGGTCAGCTGCGAGTCGAAGACCAATTCCTCGGGCGGCCGGCCGGTGTGCTGCCGCCAAAAGGCGACAAACTGCAGGATCTCGTCGGGCTGCTCGGCCTTGGAGATGCCGGCCTGGCTGTAGCAGAGGACGCGCTCGGTGGCGTCGCGGGCCAGAAAGACCAGGATCCCCTTCTGACTCCGACTGCGGCTGGACACGTCGTGCTTTTCCAGCGGCTCGACCTGGGCATTCGCGGGCACGGTATGGAAGTCCAGATCGATCGATGTCCCCCGCCCCAGGCCGGCCCCGTGCACCGCGTCGAACCAGGCGTCCATGAGGCGCCGCGTGCCGCGGCGGTCGATCCGCGAGCTGTAGGCCGCCAGATAGGACCGCTTCGGGACCACGTTGAGGCCGGCAAAGAGGGCGATCCCCGGGTCAAAGACCAAGTCCATGACGTGGCTCTTGCGCTCTTTGCCCAGGAGTTTGAGGGCCAGCAGCGTCCGCACGGCCTGCGCGGCCGGGATCATCTTCGAGGCGGGCAGGGCCGCGCGGCGCACGACCGCGGCCAGATCGAGCTGGCGCATCAGGGGCACAAACAGGAAGAGGCCGCCGACACGCGTGCGGAAGGAGCGCGGCGCCAGGCTCAGCGTCCGCACGTCGGCCACGGCCGCCGCGTCGGGCTTCACGCGCCGCGGCCGCTCGTCATCCGCGCGGCGAGGCAGGCGGGCGAAGCCTTCCTCGCGCAGCAGGACGGTCAAGGCATTGATACTGATCGTGTGGCTCGCCTCGGCCAACTCCCGCTGGATGTCGTAGACGGACAGATTCCTCTTCCGCATGGCGACGGCCAGCGTCCGCACCCGGTCCCGCACCGGGGCGGTCTGCGGCCCGTGCTTGATCGGCTGGAAGAAGCCGGCGCGCTTGGTGGGATCGTGCCGAAACTGATGACAGAGGACCCGGAAGGCCCCGGGGGAGTAGCCGAAGCGGCGCGCGATGACGTGGGAGGGGGCCCCCTCGACGAAGAAGCCCCGCAGCGCTTCATACTGCCGCTGGAGGGGCGAGTCGGGGGCGAGAAAGAACCGCGCGTCACGGGAGGGCGTTAGTGCTTTCCGAGGAGTGCTCGACACAATGACATCATACTATCGCTCCTCCCTCGGATGGCCCAGATATAGTGAGTGGCCCTCGGGCCCTCCCCCTCAGGTCGTGGATGTCCGAGGGAAGCTGGTGCCACGAGGCGCAGCGGCTCCCCGGCCGCCCCGACATCCATGAACGAGAGAACGGAGTGTCTAGCTCGGTGAGTCTTACTCTTAACCGTACTCGATATCACTAACGAAGATGGGCCCAACAGGCCGCCATTCGGGCAATCGCGACCCTCAGCCGTTAGTCGTTGGCGGGGGCGTGGAAATCGAGGCTAG